>NZ_CP016614.1:2312500-2324938 GCF_013377255.1 Mannheimia granulomatis | reverse complement strand
TGACCTTTGCAATGGTTTGCGGACGTTTGGAAGTATTTACTCTACTTGTAATTTTAAGTCCGGTATTTTGGAAAGATTAATATGAAAACCTTAATTCTCTATTTTACGACTGATGGCCAAACTCTAAAAATCGCCGAGCGATTGGCAAGTGTGATTACTCATGAAGTTGAGCTGATTTCTCTTAAAGATCAAGCGGTCGATTTTGCTGAAAAAATTGCAAATGCCGATCAGATTGTAATTGGGGCCTCGATTCGCTACGGGCATTTTAATCCGTTGGTGTATCAATTTGTTGAACAATATTACGACATATTCAACCGGAAAAAAACGGCGTTTTATGGGGTGAATTTAACTGCTCGTAAAGCAAACCGTAATACACCGCAAACAAATACTTATATCCGAAAATTTTTAGCCAAAATTCAATGGCAGCCAACCTATGTTGAAGTTTTTGCCGGAGCGTTGTTTTATCCTCGTTACACAACCTTTGATCGCATAATGATTCGTTTTATTATGAAGATAACCAAAGGAGATACCGACACCAGCAAAGAATATGAATATACTGATTGGCAACAAGTCGAGAATTTTGGCAAATTATTGAGCAATGGATTATAATAAAAATGATCTAAATCAAATAAACGTAAATTTAGTTAAATTTGCTATAATTTTTACCTATTTTGATTATAATCGCCAACCCATGATCTAAAGCAGATCATATTTAAACAATCCAGTTGAATTGAAGGAAAGCCCTATGAGTATTTTAAAAGAGTTTCGTGAATTTGCAGTAAAAGGCAATGTAGTTGATATGGCTGTCGGTGTGATCATCGGCGGTGCATTCGGTAAAATTGTTTCTTCATTAGTTAATGACATCGTGATGCCACCAATCGGTTGGTTAATCGGCGGTGTGGATTTTAAAGATTTGGCTATCGAAATTGCTCCGGCTAAAGAAGGTGCTGAAGCAGTAATGCTTAAATACGGTGCATTTATTCAAAACGTATTTGATTTCTTAATTATTGCGATTGCGGTATTCGGTATGGTGAAAGTGATTAATTCACTGAAGAAAGCCCCGGTTGAAGAAGCTGCTCCAGCTGAGCCAACAGCAGAAGAGAAATTATTGACAGAAATTCGTGATTTATTGAAAAAATAATCATTATTTAAAGATTGAAGGGCTGTAACTACAGCCCTTTTCTTTTATCTAAACGCTAAAAATGAAAAAAACCGACTAGTTATAGTCGGCTTTTTCATATCTGTTCGATATTACGCTAATTTTTTGATTTGAGCTGCTAATTTAGATTTGTGGTTAGCTGCTTTGTTAGCGTGGATTAAGTTTTTAGACGCCATACGGTCTACAACTTTTTGCATTTCAACGAAAGCGGCTTGAGCTGCTGCTTTATCGCCTGTTGCTACTGCTGCGTATACTTTTTTGATGAATGTACGCATCATTGAGCGTTGGCTTGCGTTGTGTTGGCGGCGTTTTTCAGATTGAACCGCACGTTTTTTTGCTGACTTGATATTAGCCAAGGTCAAACTCCTAAAATATCTGTGTAAAAATTAGATATAAACAAAATTTTTGCTTATATTGCCTATCGGTAGTTTTTTAATTCATTTTCAACGAGACACGTGCTTGAAAATAACACCGTTTTTCTAAAAGAAAACGATAGGGCGAGATTTTAACAGTTTTTTTCTGATTTTCCTATAACAAACTGCTAAAATTGTGATCGATTTTTAGGATCGAGTGACAAGCGGTCTGCTTCTTTGTATTTTTTGCAAAAATTTCCAGAAATTTAACCGCTTGTTGATATCTCCTTCTTTCCTCTTACGGAAGAGAGAAAAAAGCTAAGGGTTTGTTTAGAATCCGCAGGCAGAGATCGGGGTAAAATTCAGAGATTAAATATTTAAACAGATAAATTTATGAGTAAAAAACTTTTAAGATCAGGCATGATCGTCAGCGGCATGACGTTAATTTCAAGGGTGCTTGGATTAATTCGTGACATTGTAGTCGCAACTATTCTTGGTACTGGGGTGAGTGCGGATATTTTCTTATTTGCCAACCGTATTCCCAATTTTTTACGGCGTTTATTTGCCGAAGGGGCATTTTCCAAAGCCTTTGTGCCGGTGTTGGCCGAATATAATGCTGATAATGACCTTAACAAAACCCAAGAGTTTATTGCTAAAGTCTCAGGCACATTGGGTGGATTGGTGACGATTGTCACTTTGTTTGCGATGATTGGCTCACCGATTGTGGCTGCCTTATTTGGTACAGGTTGGTTTTTAGATTGGCTCAATGATGGTCCGAATGCCGAGAAATTTACTCAAGCTTCCTTTTTACTCAAAATTACTTTCCCTTATTTGTGGTTTATCACCTTTGTTGCCCTTTCCGGAGCAGTGCTTAATACCATCGGAAAATTTGGTGTAATGGCGTTTTCGCCGGTGTTGCTTAATGTGGCAATTATTGCAGTAGCATTACTTGGTCGAGATTATTTTGACTCCCCTGATGTGGCGTTGGCGTGGGGGGTATTCCTCGGTGGTTTGTTACAATTCTTATTCCAAATTCCTTTTATGAAAAAAGAAGGATTGTTGGTGAAGCCAAAATGGGCTTGGAAAGATGAAGGGGTCGCTAAAGTTCGGAAATTAATGATTCCTGCCTTATTTGGTGTGTCGGTTACCCAGCTTAATTTATTGTTAAACCAAGTAATTGCCTCATTTTTAATTACCGGCTCAATCAGTTGGATGTATTATGCCGACCGTTTAGTTGAATTCCCGCTCGGTTTATTTGGTATTGCAATTTCAACGGTGGTACTACCAAGTCTTTCCCGCATCGCTAAAAATAAAGAGCTTACTGAAATGCAGCGTGCTGCCGATTTCCAAAACACAATGGATTGGGGAGTGAGAATGGTACTGCTACTGGGAATTCCTGCCATGATTGGAATGGCTGTATTGGCACAACCGATTATTATGACAATGTTCATGCGAGGGCAATTCAGCTTTGAAGATGTATTAGCCACTTCTTATCCGCTATGGGTAATGTGTTTGGGGTTAAATAGCTATATGCTGATTAGTGTATTGGCAAACGGTTTTTATGCTAACCAAAATACAAAAATGCCGGTTAAGGTGGGGATTATCGCGGCAATCAGCAATATCTGCTTCGGCTTGGCTTTCGCCCCGTTTTTCGGTTATATTGGCTTGGCTCTGGCTTCAGCTTGTTCCGCTTTAGTGAATGTGAGCTTACTTTATTTGCAACTATCAAAAAACGGCTATTATAAAGTGAGCCGGAAAACCTTCGTCTTTGTGTTAAAGCTATTAGTTGCTGTTTGTATTATGGGTGCATTACTGGCCTATTTTACGCCGAGTATTGAGCTATGGGTTGTAATGACAATATGGCAGAAAATTTATTGGTTGGTTTGGTTGATGATGTTAGCGGCGGGAAGTTATTTTGCGATGGTTTTTGTATTAGGCATTCGTAAAAAGGATCTTAGGGCAGCATAGATGTGAACTCGCTAAAACTTAAAATTCCTCCTCCGCTTTGGTTTTTGTTCTGTGCAGCAGTCATGTGGCTATTGGCTTACTGTTTCCCAAGCCAATTGCCTAATTATCAACATATTATGATATTGATATTAGCGGCATTGCTGGCTTTAAGTGCGGGTATTATTGCTACATTGGCAATCAGTGCCTTACATCAAGCAAAGACGACTTACAGTCCTTTTAAGCCTGAAAATACCAATCGGCTTGTAAATCGGGGGATTTACCGCAAAAGTCGAAATCCAATGTATCTTGCGTTATTGTTGGGATTAATCAGTTGGGCATTATTATTGGGATCGTTACCGGCATGGTTTATTGTGCCGCTCTTTATGTGGTTGGTAACCTATTTTCAGATTAAACCGGAAGAACAGATTTTGTTGAAAAAATTTGGGAAAGGTTATTCAGATTATTTAATGCAAGTAAGACGTTGGTTTTAAAATACAAGCGGTTAGATTTAGCAGAAATTTTGCAAATTTCCATTAAAATCTAACCGCTTGTTTATAGTGGAGGATTAACTTAACCTAGAGTTGGACATCTGCTGTCATTAAGTTATGTGAGTTATCCATTGCCAAATTGATAAAGCGTTCGTACTGTTGTAGCACATCGGCAATAAGCTCTTCTTTAGTCATATATTGTATGTCATAACCTTCTCTACCATCTAAGAAGTAAGTAATAGGCTCATAAATAGTATTTGCCTCAATATTTGGCAGGTTATCATCCTCTACAACTAAATCAGATAATTGGCGTGGTACGCTTTCAATACCATAGATGAAATTGCGTAAATTTTCTTTCACTACTTCAAATTCTAATTTTGGATTTTGCTCGTTTGTGAAATTCATTTTTGCTGTTAAACCATAGCTTTCAAATTCATCTATTAATTCTAAAAAAGCAGGTCTGGCAACTTGAATAAAGAAGCGACGAACATCTTGTTTATTGCTTGGGTTAATGATTTTTTCCAAGCGTTGTTTCCAATCTTTTCCTGCCCAATGTTGGCTGCCTTGAGAGAATTTTTTATTGAAGTATTGGTTATCTACCATTAAGCCTTTCCATAAACCGATACAAAGTATCAGCATAATGAAAGTAAATGGGAGAGCGATAATCAGAGTCATTGTTTGGAGGGATGCCAATCCACCTGAATAGAGTAATGATAAGGCTAATAAGGCTAATAGCCCTCCCCAAAGGACTGTCTGCCATTTTGGTGCATTTTCTTCCCCTTGTGAGGCAATATTGTTGAGTACAAAAATACCGGAGTCTGCCGATGTAATGAAGAAAATTGAAATTACCAAAATGGCAATAAAGGAGATTATCGAGCCAAAAGGTAAGTAGCTAAAAAAGGTAAATAGTAGCTGCTCGGTGTTGCTACTTACTGCAGCTAATGCACCCGCAGTTTGTTGATCTAACCAAATTGCAGAGCCACCAAAGCTAGTCATCCATAAAATATTAAAGAGTGATGGTACAAATAACACCCCTAAAATAAATTCACGGATAGTTCTGCCTTTGGATATTTTTGCGATAAATAGACCGACAAAAGGTGCCCAAGAAGCCCACCAAGCCCAGTAGAGTACTGTCCAACCACTTAGCCAACCTTGATGTTCCGGTTCGTAAGCAAAAGTACGGAAGCTGACTTCCAGTAGAGAACTGAAGTAGTACCCTAAATTTTCAGTAAGGCTTGAAAAAAGCAGTAGTGTTGGTCCTGTAATAATAACAAAAACAAGCAGCAGACCTGCAAGAGTTAAATTGATCTCACTTAAGATTTTAACCCCTTTACCGACTCCGGAAATAGCGGATAAAACAGCGAGTGTCATGGCGATGACTACAATGGTAGCGAGAATGCCAAAACTACTATTTTCAATTAAACCCAGATTATTAAATCCTGCATTTACTTGCATTACGCCAAAGCCTAGTGTAGTAGTTAAACCAAAAATAGTGCTGCAAAGAGCAATAATATCAATTACATGCCCCCAAAAACCTGAAATACGGTTTTTTAATAACGGGTAAAATCCGGAACGAATCGTTAAAGATAATTTATATCTAAAACCAAAGTAGGCAAGAGCTAAAGCAATGACACCATAAATTGCCCAGGCGTGAATCCCCCAGTGATAAAAGGTTGTCATCATCGCTTCTTTCATTCGTTCTGATTCAGTTAAATTTTCTTGGACAGGTTTCAGATAATGTAATATTGGTTCTGCTACGCCAAAGTACATTAATCCAATCCCCATACCGGCAGCAAATAGCATAGCAATCCAAGAACCAAAACCAAATTCAGGCTCATCGGTGTCAGCCCCTAATTTAATATCGCCTAGCCGGCTAAAAGAAAGAAAAATAAGGAACAAAAAAAAGACTGAGCCTGCAAAAATATAGAACCAGCTAAAGTTCTGGAAAAGAATATTTTTGATATTATCCAGTGAAGTTTGTGCTTGTCTTGGAAAAGCAATACAGAAAATAGCAACAAAGCTAACAAAGAGGACACTAGGAAGAAATACCGGCATTCTAAAAGTAGTCCCTGTTTGTAATTTTTTGAAAAAACTCAATATAAAACTCCCTAATTTTTGAAAGACGATTTTTTCAATATATCAAAAAGTTATGGTGTTAGCAATTTTAAGGTAAAATGGTAATGGCATAGATAGAGGCTTGCTGGTGGCCCATTGAGTTATTTCGCTTTTGCTTTCATACCCAGTAGAAAAACGAGAACACCAATCCACACCAAAAAGTAACCAACTAGGCGCTCGGCAGAGAGTGTTTCATTGAAAATCAATACGCCACATAAAAATTGCAAGGTAGGGGAAATGTATTGCAGTATGCCCAGTAATGACATTGGTATTTGTCTTGCTCCTATTGCAAACCAGACCAGAGGAATAGTGGTTGCTGCGCCTGAACAAAGTAATATTGTCATTTGCAGGGTATTTAGTTCACTAAAAACCAACATACCTTGAGTGTTGCAGAAAAAGAGGTAAGCCGCTGCAAAAGGTGACATTAATAAAGTTTCCAAGGTCAAACCGGATAAAGGTTCCATCGGGGCAAATTTTCGGATAAATCCATAGCAGCAAAAACTACCTGCTAAAATCAATGCGACCCAAGGCACCTGTCCGGCCGGGATGGCAAGCCATAGGATCCCTGAAATGGCAAAAATAAGCGAGAGTAATTGAGCTTTATTGAGCTGTTCTTTTAGCAACAGCCAACCAAGAAAGACATTGAAGATTGGGTTGATGAAATAACCAAGACTGGCATCTAAAATATGTTCATTGACAATTGCCCAGAGATACACGAGCCAATTAACGCCAATCATAAAGGCAGATAAACAAAAAACACCTAAAATTTTGGGCTGTTTGAATGCATTCACCAAGGCTCTACCTTGTTGGAAGAACAGCAGTAAGCAGATGGCAAATAAGGCTGACCATAACACGCGCTGGGCTAGAATCTGCTCAGCAGGCATGCCTGAATGATTGATAGGGTGCCAGTAAATAGGAAACATTCCCCAACTGAGATAGCACAACAGAGCATAGTGCCAGCCTTTTAATTTATCTGCAATTTTCATTTGGTATTCCTGTTATGAAGGTAAAGCAAGCGGTTATAAAATGTGATTTTTTTACGCATTCTCTATGCCAAATGCCATCACATCTTCAATTTTGTTTACACCTATTGCGATCATCATTAACCTATCAATGCCCAATGCTACTCCGGAGCAATTAGGAATACCGGCTTTTAATGCAGCAAGAAATCTTGTATCAAGTTGTTGAGGCTCAAGCCCGATTTTTTCGCGTTGAATATTATCTTGCTCAAAACGACGAATTTGTTCGTCTGCATCATCTAGCTCATGGAAACCGTTACACAGTTCTAAGCCTTGATAATAAAACTCGAACCGCTCAGCAACACGGTGATCTTCCGAACTGATTTGTGCTAAGGCAGCTTGATTAGAAGGGAAGTGGTAAATGGCTGTTGGGCGCTCTTTGCCAATGTTAGCTTCAACAACTTCGCTAAATAAAAATTGCAATAGGGTATCGCGGTTTTCATCGTCTTCACATTGCAAGCCGTGCTTACGGGCTTTCTCGACTAATTGCGCTTTTGATGCTGAGAGCGGATCCAGCCCGACATAGGTTTGGAAGACGAATTGGTAGCTGAAAGATTCCGCCGGTTCGCAATCTAAAATTTGTTGCAATAAATCATCGACTTCGTTGATTAATCGGTACATATCAAAATGCGGACGATACCATTCTAACATGGTAAATTCCGGGTTATGTTTTTTTCCGGCTTCTTCGTTACGAAACACCTTACCAATCTGAAAGATTGGTCCACTGCCGGCAGCTAATAAACGCTTCATGTGATATTCAGGACTTGTCATTAAATGGAGCGTTTTGGTATTACTTGCAAAAGGCGACATAAATTGCGTGTTAAAGGTGGAAAGATGAATATCCGTTACCGAAAATTCGCTCAAAATGGGCGTTTCTACCTCTAAAATTCCTCGATCAGTAAAGAACTTGCGTAGTTCTCCCATAATTTTAGCGCGTTGTATAAGATGAGAAATAGAGGCTGTAGGTTTCCAATCAATAGTATCGAGTTGTAAATTATTCATTAAATTTGACCGCTTGAAAAAATTATCGCTATTTTAGCGTAAAAAAGAGAGTAACCCTAGCAGCTCAAAAAATAAAAAACAGTGTATTTTTCTTAACATTTTTGAAACAAATTAATTTTTCTAATTATATTGATTAAAAAATTACTATTTTAATTAAGAGCGATTCTCAATAGCTGGTAAGACTGCATTACCTTTTTTGAGGTAGATCACAAAATCACATTTTTTATGTTACAAATTTGTAAAAACAGGTTATCTCATGACCTAAATAGTGGCACAATATGGCTACTTTTTAATGAATTAAGTTATTTAACTTTCGGAGTGCATTATGCAAAGTGTTAATTTTGATGTTGCAATTATTGGTGCAGGTGGTGGTGGCCTACGTGCTGCTATTGCTGCGGCAGAGGCTAATCCAAATCTTAAAATTGCTTTAATTTCAAAGGTTTATCCAATGCGTAGCCATACAGTGGCAGCAGAAGGTGGCTCAGCGGCAGTAATTAAAGATACAGATTCTTATGACAATCACTTTAACGACACGGTAGGCGGTGGCGACTGGTTATGTGAGCAAGATATTGTGGAATATTTTGTTCAGCATTCTCCAATTGAAATGACTCAGTTGGAGCGTTGGGGGTGTCCTTGGAGCCGCCGTGAAGACGGTGAGGTTAACGTTCGTCGTTTCGGGGGAATGAAAATCGAGCGTACTTGGTTTGCAGCAGATAAAACAGGCTTCCACATTTTGCATACGCTTTTCCAAACTTCGATTAAATATCCAAATATTGTGCGTTTTGATGAACATTTTGTATTAGATATTCTAACCGACAACGGTGAAGCTCGCGGTTGTGTGGCAATGAATATGATGGAAGGAACATTAGTTCAAATCAACGCTAATGCGGTAGTGATTGCAACTGGTGGTGGTTGCCGTACTTATCGTTTTAATACCAATGGTGGTATTGTAACCGGTGATGGCTTATCTATGGCATATCGCCACGGTGTGGCTTTGCGTGATATGGAGTTCGTACAATATCACCCAACAGGCTTACCAAATACCGGTATTTTAATGACTGAAGGTTGTCGTGGTGAGGGTGGTATCCTTGTGAATAAAGATGGCTATCGCTACTTACAAGATTACGGTCTAGGCCCTGAAACACCAATTGGTAAACCTGAAAATAAATATATGGAATTAGGCCCGCGTGATAAGGTTTCTCAAGCGTTCTGGCAAGAATGGCGTAAAGGGAATACGTTAAAAACCGCAAAAGGTGTTGATGTGGTGAACTTAGATTTACGTCACTTGGGCGAAAAATATTTGCTTGAGCGTTTACCGTTCATCTGTGAATTAGCAAAAGCTTATGAAGGCGTTGATCCGGCGAAATCACCAATTCCTGTTCGTCCTGTAGTTCACTACACTATGGGTGGTATTGAAGTGAATATGGATGCAGAAACTTCAATCAAAGGTTTATTTGCGGTGGGTGAATGTGCATCTTCCGGCTTACATGGTGCTAACCGTTTAGGTTCTAACTCATTGGCAGAATTAGTCGTATTCGGTAAAGTTGCCGGTGAAAATGCGGCTCGTCGTGCTCTAGAAGTGACTTCCCGCAATCAAGCTCAAATTGATGCACAAGCGAAAGATGTTGTGGCTCGTTTACATACATTAGCTCGCCAAGAGGGGAATGAATCTTGGTCTGATATTCGTAACCAAATGGGTGATGCAATGGAAGAGGGTTGTGGTATCTACCGTACCCAAGAGAGTATGGAAGGTGCGGTCAATAAAATTCAAGAATTAAAAGAACGTTATAAAAATATTAGTGTAAAAGATAAATCCAGCGTGTTTAACACCGATTTACTCTACAAAATTGAATTAGGCTTTATCTTAGATGTAGCACAATCTATTGCGTGTTCTGCAGTGGAACGTAAAGAATCCCGTGGTGCACACCAACGTTTAGACTATGTTGAACGTGATGATGTGAACTACTTGAAACATACCCAAGCTTACTACAATGCAGACGGCACACCAACCATTAAATATAGTGATGTGAAGATCACGAAATCGCAACCGGCTAAACGTGTATACGGTGCAGAAGCAGAAGCACAAGAAAAAGCAAAAAAAGAAGCCGAAGCTCAGGCAAAACAGTAGAGAAGGAGCAAGAAAATGGCAAATTTAGAAAAAATGACCATCGAAGTGCTACGCTATAACCCGGAATCAGATAGCGAGCCACATTTAGATAGATATGAAGTCCCTTACGATAGCCAAACTTCACTATTGGATGCTCTTGGTTTTATTAAAGATGAACTAGAACCTGAGCTTTCATACCGCTGGTCTTGCCGTATGGCGATTTGCGGCTCCTGTGGAATGATGGTAAACGGCAAGCCTAAATTGGCGTGTAAAACTTTCTTACGCGATTATAGTGGTTTTATGCGAATTGAGCCGCTAGCTAACTTCCCTATCGAACGTGACTTAGTGGTTGATTTAAGCCACTTTATTGATAGCCTTGAAGCAATCAAACCTTATGTGATCGATAATAAAGCACCTGAAGGTCAGCGTACGAAGCAAACACCTGCACAATTAGAGAAATATCGTCAATTCTCAATGTGTATCAACTGTGGTTTATGCTATGCAGCTTGCCCACAATTTGGTTTAAATCCGGAATTTATCGGACCAGCAGCGATTACGCTTGCTCACCGTTATAATCTTGATAACCGTGATAATGGTCGTGAAGAACGAATGAAATTACTAAGCAGTAAAAACGGCGTGTGGAGCTGCACATTCGTAGGATATTGCTCAGAAGTTTGCCCGAAACACGTTGGTCCGGCATCAGCAGTGAACCAAGGTAAACTTGAAAGTGCAAAAGATTATGTTATCTCAATGATCAAACCGAGATAGGAGGAAGAAATGTCAGCGACAAAACGTAAACCCTATGTGCGCGAGATGAAAGCCACTTGGTGGAAAAAACTCGACTTCTATAAAATGTATATGTTACGTGAAGCAACTTGCCTTCCAACAGTATGGTTCTGTATTGTTCTTTTTTATGGAGCTGTTGCATTAAGTAAAGGTACATTTGCCACCGATTTTATCGGTTTCTTACAAAATCCATTTGTTATAATTTTAAATGTTATTTCACTTGGCGCAATGATATATCATGCAGCAACACTCTTTGTGATGACACCTGAAGTGATGTCGGTTATGGTAAAAGGTAAGCATTTACCTGTTTCTGTCGGCAGAAATGTGCTATGGGCTGTAACAGGTGTTATCAGTCTTATTGCATTAATTTTGGTTTATATTTAAAGGGGAATAATATGAGTCTTGATCAAAACCCAAAACGTTCTAATGAACCACCTGTATGGTTACTATTTAGTGCCGGCGGTATGGTAAGTGCAATATTTTTCCCTGTAGTGATCTTTATTATCGGCTTACTACTGCCGTTTGGTTTGGTTTCGCCTGATAACATCATTGCTTTTGCACATACTTGTATTGGGAAACTTGTCATTATGGTTCTTGCTATTTTTCCAATGTGGGCGGGAATGCACCGTATTCATCATGGCTTGCATGATCTAAAAATCCATACCCCTGCAGGTAATGTAATTTTCTATGGCCTATCTATCCTATATACAATCTTGATAATTATTGCTGTGGTGCAAATTTAATCAAAGAAATATGGAGCGATAAGATTTATAGGGCTATTCTAATATTTGAGGATAGCCCTGAATTTTTAGTGTATACAAGCGGTTTAATTTAAAAGTTAATTTGCAAATACAAAAAATGCTCTTTTTTGGCATTGAAAATGATCAATTTGTACTAAATATCTTCAACTGAGATCTTTTCTGAAAAAAATTCAAAAAAGTACTTGCAAGGCATTTTGATTTCCGTATAATACGCACCACACAACGACGCGCTGTTGTGAACGGTTTGTTTAGATTGCAGTGCGTCGTTTTATTTTGTTCTTTAAAAATTTATCAGACAATCTGTGTGGGCACTTGTTGATTGACTTGATTTTAGAAATATTTTTTAATTTTGAAGTCTTAATAGGTGCTTAACTAGAAATTCATTTAAACTTTTTTAAGTTTACTTATAAGTTGACTTATTAAAGTGTGATTTTTATGTCAGTACATATTGAGCGATTAAACTTTTTGAATTGAAGAGTTTGATCATGGCTCAGATTGAACGCTGGCGGCAGGCTTAACACATGCAAGTCGAACGGTAACAGATTAGTACTTGTACTAATGCTGACGAGTGGCGGACGGGTGAGTAATGCTTGGGAATCTGGCTTATGGAGGGGGATAACTACTGGAAACGGTAGCTAATACCGCGTAATGTCTGTGGACTAAAGGGTGGGACCTATTGGCCACCTGCCATAAGATGAGCC
>NZ_CP016614.1:670000-750000 GCF_013377255.1 Mannheimia granulomatis | reverse complement strand
CCTTCCTCGCTACCGAAAGAACTTTACAACCCGAAGGCCTTCTTCATTCACGCGGCATGGCTGCATCAGGGTTCCCCCCATTGTGCAATATTCCCCACTGCTGCCTCCCGTAGGAGTCTGGACCGTGTCTCAGTTCCAGTGTGGCTGGTCATCCTCTCAGACCAGCTAGAGATCGTGGGCTTGGTGAGCCTTTACCTCACCAACTACCTAATCCCACTTGGGCTCATCTTATGGCAGGTGGCCAATAGGTCCCACCCTTTAGTCCACAGACATTACGCGGTATTAGCTACCGTTTCCAGTAGTTATCCCCCTCCATAAGCCAGATTCCCAAGCATTACTCACCCGTCCGCCACTCGTCAGCATTAGTACAAGTACTAATCTGTTACCGTTCGACTTGCATGTGTTAAGCCTGCCGCCAGCGTTCAATCTGAGCCATGATCAAACTCTTCAATTCAAAAAGTTTAATCGCTCAATATGTACTGACATAAAAATCACACTTTAATAAGTCAACTTATAAGTAAACTTAAAAAAGTTTAAATGAATTTCTAGTTAAGCACCTATTAAGACTTCAAAATTAAAAAATATTTCTAAAATCAAGTCAATCAACAAGTGCCCACACAGATTGTCTGATAAATTTTTAAAGAACAAAATAAAACGACGCACTGCAATCTAAACAAACCGTTCACAACAGCGCGTCGTTGTGTGGTGCGTATTATAGGGAAAAATAAAATGAACGCAAGCAAAAATTGTAAAAAAATTGAAAAATATTACCGCTTGTATAGTTTTAATACAACTCGGTTATTCTGTTAGCAAAATTTGGCAATTAATTGTTCTTTTAGCCCACTTTGTCTTTCTGTTTTAGAAGCAACGCTATATTTCCAGACTTTTTCACTTCCAAATAAAGTGAATCTATCTTTTGCACGCGTAATAGCGGTATAAATCAGCTCTTTGGTTAGGACAGGGGAAATCGCAAGCGGTAAAACTAAAAGCGTATGTTCAAATTCCGAACCTTGTGATTTATGCACAGTCATAATATAGGCAGCTTCGTGATTTGGAACTTGGCTAAGTGATAAGTTGTGGTACTGCTCGCTTTCGCCCTGTTTCGAATCAAAATATACTCTACTTTCACCATTTTCATCAGGCAGAATAATGCCAATATCGCCACTTGCCACTTTATTACTTAACATATTTTCTGTAATTAATATCGGCTTACCAATATAACGCTCTCGGCTATGGTTAAATTGAACTAAACCTGCATGACGTAAGCCTTCCGCAATAAAGTGATTCAATCGTTCTACGCCCAATTCCCCAACACGTAATGCTGACAAAAACCTCACTTGTTGGAATTTTTCAAAAATCTCTGCAATACTAACAGATTGAGGCTCTAATGCTCTCTGTTTTACAGCCAGTAGATAGTCCCGATAAAATTTCACTGCGTTATCTACCACTAACTGAACACTTTTTTGCGTCCAATTTGCTTTATCTTCCATCTCTTTTGTTTCAGGATAAAGCACCGTTTCTAGCTTATCGCTATTTTTGTATTTTTCTAAAATATCCCACGACAATTGAATCTTTTGCTCATTTACCGCATTGGCTAATTCGCCAATCCACGCTTTTTCCCCGAAACGATAGCTATGTTTCAAATGAGAGAGTGAATCACAGATCGGCAAAGGCTCTCCTGCCTTAAGCTGGTAATGAGTAACCTCGTTGAGATAATCACAATGTTGCTGACTGTAGCCATATTGCAGAAATGCGCCTAATTCACTCATAATCGCCCCCGCTTCCACAGAGGCCAACTGATCTTTATCTCCCAGCATAATCAAGCGAGCCGAAGGTTTTAGAGCTTGTACTATCTTTTCCATCATAGATAAATCAAGCATTGAAGATTCATCCAATACCAATAAATCATAATGCAGTGGATTTTGGGCGTGATATTTGGTCTCTTCGGTCAGCGGTCTTGCCCCGAGTAGCCGGTGAATCGTTACTGCTTCACTTGGAATAGCTTCTTTTAAACCTTGCGGCAAATTCTTTTCTTCCGCTAATTTAGCCTCAATCGACTCTTTCATTCGGGAGGCAGCTTTGCCCGTTGGTGCAGCTAATGCAATTTGTAATAACGGAGCATTTTGTGCCAGCTGTTTAAGTTGAAGAGCAAGCAATAATTTTACTACAGTAGTCGTTTTTCCTGTGCCCGGCCCACCAGAAATAAGGCTAAAATTCTGCTTCAATGCTGTTGCAACCGCTACTTTTTGCCAATCAATTTCGTCTTGAGTTTGTTTGTCTTTGAATAACTGTTGGATAATCTGCTCATCTAACTGAGTATTTGCAATTTTGGGGGAAAATTCGACCGCTTGTTGTAAATAAGTTGCAATATTATGCTCCGCCTGCCAGTAGCGGTAGAAATAGAGCAAACCATTTTGAAACAGCATGGGTGCAATTTTTCGTGGTGAATCACTAAAAGCGATATGATTTTTCAGCACTGATTGCCATTCAAGCGGTGGAATTTGTTCGATTTTTTGCAAAATACTTTGTAGAAAAGGCTGAGTTGAAACTTTATTTTTCAGCTCAAAAAAATTCGAGATATTGGCAGAACCTAAACGCAATGCCGTATGTCCTTGAGCCACCTGATAGGAAACCAAAGCCGCTAGCAACACCGCTAAATTTTTTTGAAGCGGTGAATAGGCGTAATTTTGCTGCTTGCTATCAATCAAGCGGGCAAATTGGTAGTTTAAATCGGAAATAATCTTTTCTTTTTTCAGTTCAAGTAATAAATTCAGCATAAGCAAACCGTCTCTTATTAGATATGCTAATACTAATCTTTTTTGCATTATTTTCTAAGGTATTTTTCATTTTCCGCGTATAATTTAGTTCACTTGTAATTTAATTGTAGTCAAATAAGTATGAAACCAGCAACAGCAACCATTGATAGCCAAGCCCTCCGCCATAATATCCAACTTATTAAATCATTCTCTCCTAAGCAAAAATTATTAGCAATGATTAAAGCCAATGCCTACGGGCAAGGTTTGTTACCTGCGGCTGCAACACTCACGGATTTAGTGGATGGTTTTGGCGTTGCTCGCCTACGTGAAGCCTTGGAAATTCAAGAAACAGGCTACACCGGCAAAATCGTGTTGGTGGAAGGTTTTTTTGATCGAGAAGAGCTGCTTAAAACTCTTTCTCGCAAATTTGATACGGTAATTCACACTATCGAACAACTTGAACTGCTTGAAGAAGCTGCTCTAGAATGGGAAGAGGAACAGAAAAAAGGCTTTTGGAAACGTAAAGCAAAAATCTATTTTCCGATTAATATTTGGCTTAAAATTGACACCGGCATGCACCGTTTGGGTATTCACCCTGAACAAGTGGATATGTTTGTGGAACGCTTAAAAAAATGTGCATTAGTTAATTCAATCAGTTTTGTCAGCCACTTCAGCCGCGCAGACGAATTAGATTGCGGCTATACCGAGAAGCAAATTGCCGTGTTTGAACAAACCACCGAAAAATATAAGGATCACGACCGCAGCATTTCTGCCTCAAGTGGCATTCTTTATTGGAAGCAAGCTCATTATGATTGGGTTCGCCCCGGCATCATTATGCACGGTATTTCACCCCACTACAGCCCGATTACCGATTTAGGCTTTAAGCCTGTAATGACCCTTTCTTCATCATTAATCGCAGTTCGCACTCATAAAGCGGGTGAACCTGTTGGCTACGGCGGAGCTTGGGTGAGCCAGAAAGAGACTAAATTAGGCGTAATTGCCATGGGCTATGGCGATGGCTACCCTCGTAACGCCCCTGAAGGCACCCCAGTTTTAGTCAATGGCAGAATCGTCCCCATTGTCGGGCGTGTTTCAATGGATATGCTCACCGTCGATTTAGGGGCTGACAGCCAAGATAAAGTGGGCGATAAAGTGATTTTTTGGGGAGAAAAATTACTGATTGAAGATGTCGCAAAACACATCGGCGTGATTAGCTATGAGCTGATTACCAAGCTAACTCCGAGGGTGATTTTTGAATATAAATAACTACCTACTCCTACCACAACAACCTCTCAATTAAGTTTTTTTCAGTGACAAGACAGGGGAAGTGTAAACTTCCCCTGCTCCTTATTGACATAAGGAGGCGAAAAACAACTGTATAGAGGGAGTTCAATTTGAAAAAATACGATGTATTAATCGGTGGTATTATTATCTTTTCTAAAGAAATCGATTATCACAAAATTTCTTCCATTATCTCCTACCTAGGATATAACGAAGTAGACCACCAATCACATAAAAATCTTCAATTTAATAAACAACTTCAATTAACTGAATTTGAATTTCAGGAAATATCTGATAAAGAAAAGGAAAAATTGAGAAGTTTATTAGATAAAAGTCAAATCAGCTATACAGATATTATTCTGAGTGCTACTGCTGAAAATATTCCCTAATCTATTACTCACACACAAAGGACATTATTATGAAATCTAAATTACTACTCTCACTCTTCTCTGCCTTTACTTTATCTGGTTGTCTATTTTCTCAATATATGGTCACCGATGAAGAAGCCTACAAATGGGGAAAAGAAGAAGGCATTACAATGGCTTGCTTACAATATAGTAAAATTCCAGAAGTAAGAAATATTCCTATGTTTTCGAAAGCATCTGATATTGGTATTGTATATGAATTAAGACAGCTTGCTTACAATACTGTAGGAGAAAGTGTCTTCGGTCAACGATTCCATCATATTAAAAATGATTACCTGTTTCATAAATCAGGAGAAAATAGACAGAGTATAATGGACAAGGCTCGGAGTGAAAACTCTCGAGTGTCTGCAGAACTTTGCTCATCTTATTTGAGACATTATGAAAATGCCTTTTATCAATTAAAAGGTAAATACGGTTACTAATTTATCAAGAGGTTAATATGAAACTTAATTCCCTCTTATTAGGCGTTGGTTTGCTATTATCCGCTTGTAGTAGCAATACACCATATCACTATACTGCACCAACTCCAGCTCAATCTCAGGTTGAAATCGAGAATGTAAGAAAACAGCTGGAGAAAGAGAGTGCAGACCGTGAAGCATATTATGCTAGCCCCCAAGGGCAAACAGCCTTAGCTAGACAGCAAATGATTGCCCAACAACGAGCAATTCAACAACAAATTGCTGCACAACATAGGCAAATGTATGAAGCCCAGCAATGGAATCAGCTAAATCAACAACTCCAGAATATAAATCAATCTATACAAATGAATAGACCTCGGCATACGAATTGTTATAGGGCTTATAACAATATTACTTGTCATAGTTACTAAAATAAACAAGCGGTCATATTTTGCAATTTTTTTACAAAATATGACCGCTTGAATATCACTAAGTGAAAAGGAACTTATTTACCGCAGCCACAGCCCGGGATTTGTTTTTCAAAACGGCTTGCCGCTTCGTCCCAGTTAACAACATTCCAGAATGCTTTAATAAAATCCGGACGGCGGTTTTGGTAATTTAAGTAGTAAGCGTGTTCCCAAACATCTAAACCTAAAATTGGGTAGCCTGAAACGCCAGCTACTTCTTTACCCATTAATGGGTTATCTTGGTTTGCTGTTGAAACTACCGCTAATTTACCGTCTTCAATCACTAACCACGCCCAACCTGAACCGAAACGGGTGGTTGCTGCTTTTTCAAATTCTGCTTGGAAGTTCTCAACTGAACCAAAATCACGCACGATGGCATCTTTTAATGCACCTTGCAAAGTAGTACCGGTTTTTAAACCCTTCCAAAATAAAGTATGATTTACATGACCACCCACATTGTTACGTACCGCAGTGCGTTTTTCCGCAGGCACTTGATTTAAATCGGTAATTAATTTACCCGGACACTGCTCTAATAATTCCGGATGAGCTTCTAACGCTGCATTTGCGTTATTGATATAAGCTTGGTGATGTTTAGAATGGTGGATTTCCATTGTTTTTGCATCAAAGTGTGGCTCTAACGCATCATAAGCGTAGCCTAATTCAGGTAGTGTGTATGCCATTTTTTTGTCCTCATTATATAAAGGTTAATCACTCCTCGCTAAGTTTAGCAGCTTTTTGATCTAAAACAAGAAATCTGTGATTTAATCTTCAGATTAATCACAATTAATGCAATAGGCAAAAATAAGAAGATGATAAAAAACGCAATTTCCAATAAAAAAAGATTGACAAACGAAAAGCTTTGCCACATTCTCTCAGCTAATTCATATTTAATTGAGAAACAACAAAATGTTTAACGTAGCAACTATTATTATGACCACAATTACCATTATGCAATCACATAATGCGGGTTAGTGTTGCTGAAAAACAGAGTTTAGAAAACCCGCTACAAGCGGGTTTTTTTATATAAAAATTTGCAAATATAAATATCAGGAGAAACTATGCGAGTTCTTAAATTTGGAGGCACATCACTTGCCAACCCCGAATGCTTTATGCAAGCGGCAGACATTATCGAAAAGGCACATTTAAAAGATCAGGCAGCCGGTGTCTTATCTGCCCCTGCTAAAATTACCAACCATCTTGTTGCTATTGTCGATAAAGCGATTGCCGGCGAATCATTTGAATCTAACCTTTCTGAAGCAACCTCTATTTTCCATAATATTATCAATGGCTTATATGAAGCAAATAATAACTTTGCACGTGACGAATTATTAGCCTTGGTCGATGCCGAATTGAAACAAATTCGGCAAGTTGCGGCAGATGCTGCAAAAAGTAAATCCTTGTCTGATGATGTAGCAGCCACTATTCACTGTCGAGGAGAAAAACTCTCAATTGCTATGATGCAAGCTTGGTTTGAGGCAAAAGGCTATGATGTAACACGTATCAATCCTGTAGAGAAATTATTGGCTCATGGTAGCTATTTAGAATCTTCTGTTGATATTGCAGAGTCAACCAAACGTGTTGATGCGCTCTCTATTCCAAAGAAAAATGTAGTATTAATGGCGGGCTTCACTGCCGGTAATGAAAAAGGCGAATTAGTATTATTAGGCCGCAATGGTTCTGACTACTCTGCTGCTTGTTTAGCCGCGTGCTTAAAAGCAGATATCTGTGAAATTTGGACAGATGTAGATGGTGTGTATACCTGTGATCCTCGTTTAGTGCCGGATGCTGTTTGTTTAGAATCAATGAGCTACCAAGAAGCGATGGAACTTTCTTACTTTGGGGCGAAAGTGATTCACCCTCGCACTATCGGGCCATTAGTGCCATTAAATATTCCGTGCTTAATTAAAAACACCGGTAATCCGGAGGGAAAAGGTACATTAATTGACAGTAATGTCGCAGCCGATAATTTAAAAGTAAAAGGGATTACAAACCTGGATAACGTAGCGATGTTTAACGTTTCAGGCTCCGGAATGCAAGGTATGGTGGGAATGGCTGCTCGCGTCTTCTCAACTATGTCAAAAGCCGGTATTTCGGTCATTTTAATTACTCAATCTTCCTCAGAATACAGTATCAGTTTCTGTGTACCGGCCAAATCAGCAGAAAAAGCCTTAAGTGCCTTAAATACAGAATTTGCTCAGGAATTATCGGAAAACTTGCTCGATCCGATTGATATTATTAAAGATTTATCCATTGTTTCGGTAGTCGGAGACGGTATGCGTACTGCTAAAGGTATTGCCGCACGATTCTTCTCTGCTCTCGCCCAAGCTAATATCAGCATTGTGGCAATTGCACAAGGTTCATCTGAACGTTCTATTTCTGCCGTTGTACCTCTTAATAAAGCCATTGAGGCGGTAAAAGCAACGCATAAATCCTTGTTCAACAGCAAACGTGTAGTCGATATGTTTTTAGTTGGCGTAGGTGGCGTTGGCAGCGAATTAATTGAACAAGTCAAGCAACAAAAGGAATTTTTGGCAAAAAAGGACATTGAGATCCGCGTTTGTGCGTTAGCTAACTCGGATAAAATGTTGTTGAACGAAAACGGCTTAAATTTAGACAACTGGAAAGAAGATTTAGAAAAAGCAATTCAGCCGTCTGATTTTGATGTGTTACTTTCATTCATCAAGTTCCATCACGTAGTAAACCCTGTGTTTGTAGATTGTACTTCAGCTCAATCTGTCGCCAATCTTTACGCTCGAGCATTAAAAGAAGGTTTTCACGTAGTAACCCCAAACAAAAAGGCAAACACCTCAGGCTATGAATATTACTTAGAAATGCGTGAAAATGCTCGCCAAAGTCAACACAAATTCTTATACGAAACGAATGTGGGTGCAGGCTTACCGGTTATTGAGAACTTACAAAACCTTTTGGCAGCCGGTGATGAAGTCGAAAAATTTGAAGGAATTCTCTCAGGCTCATTATCGTTCATTTTCGGCAAATTAGAAGAAGGTTTAACCCTTTCTGAAGCAACATTGATAGCAAAAGAAAAAGGCTTTACCGAGCCTGATCCTCGCGATGACTTATCCGGTGCCGATGTGGCGCGTAAACTCTTAATTCTTGCTCGTGAAACCGGCTTACCGCTTGAATTTGAAGATATTGAAATTGAGGGCGTATTACCAAAAGGCTTCTCTGAGGGCATGAGCCGCGATGAATTCTTACAAGTTTTACCTTCATTGGATGAAGAATTTAGCAAACGTGTTGAAGCCGCAAAAGCAGAGGGCAAAGTATTACGTTATGTAGGCTCAATTACCGGTGATAAATGTCGTGTAGCAATTGAAGCCGTTGATGAAAATCACCCACTTTACAAAGTGAAAGATGGTGAAAATGCCCTTGCATTCTTAACTCGCTATTACAACCCAATTCCACTCCTCTTGCGTGGTTACGGTGCCGGCAACAGTGTCACCGCAGCGGGTATTTTTGCCGATATTCTTCGCACCTTACACGGAGGAGCAAACTAATGGTTTTACGTATTTATGCCCCTGCTTCAAGCGCTAATATTAGTGTCGGCTTTGACTCTTTAGGGGCGGCAATTTCCCCTATTGACGGATCATTATTAGGCGATGTAGTCCAAATTGAAGATTGCGATCAAGTCTTTGAATTAGAAAGTGCCGGCTATTTCGTACGAAAACTACCAAAAGAGCCGCAAAAAAATATTGTCTATCAAGCCTATGTACTTTTTAGCGAACGCTTAAAATTACGTGGCGGTGATGTAAAAAATTTACGTTTGACGCTTGAGAAAAATATGCCGATTGGCTCAGGCCTTGGATCTAGTGCTTGCTCAATTGTAGCAGCCTTAGTAGCACTAAATAAATTCCATGATGAACCATTCTCAAAAATGGAACTATTGGAAATGATGGGGGAATTAGAAGGACGAATTTCAGGTTCTATCCACTATGATAACGTCGCCCCTTGCTATTTAGGCGGATTACAGTTAATGACTCAATCACTCGGCAACATCTGCCAGCCATTGCCATTCTTTGATGAATGGTACTGGGTACTTACCTACCCGGGAGTGGAAGTTTCAACCGCTGAAGCAAGAGCTATTTTACCCAAAAGCTACACCCGTCAAGATATGATTCAGCAAGCCCGCTACTTAGGTTCATTTGTTCACGCTTGCCATACCCACCAAGATGTGTTGGCTGCAACAATGATGAAAGACCTAATTGCCGAGCCGTATCGAGAGGATTTACTACCGAACTTCCCAACTGTCCGCCAAGGCTGTAAAGATTTAGGTGCTTTAGCTGTTGGTATTTCCGGCTCCGGCCCAACAATGTTTGCAATTGCTCCCGATTTGGAACATGCTCAACGTTTAGTAAGCTACTTAGAAAAAGAGTATCTACAAAACAATGAAGGTTTCATCCATATTTGCAAAGTAGATAATCAAGGAGCAAGGGAGCTGAAATAGCCCTTAACTTTAGACTCAAGCGGTCATATTTAGCAAATTTTTTGCAAAATATGACCGCTTAGTTTTCATTCCCCTCTTTAAAGCACACTAATTATTGCCTAAACATATTTCATTTAGTTATATTAAATGCCTTATTGCTACTAGAAAATAGCTAAGAAATAAGTATGATAAGCTTAAAATTTTAAAACCTAATCTAAAAGGAACATCATTATGACTATTTATGCAGACAATTCATATTCTATTGGTAATACTCCTCTTGTTCGTTTAAAGAATTTCGGTAACGGCAACATTGTTGTAAAAGTAGAAGGACGTAATCCAAGCTTTAGCGTAAAATGCCGTATTGGTGCGAATATGGTATGGCAAGCAGAAAAAGATGGAATCTTAACCAAAGGAAAAGAAATTGTAGATGCAACCAGTGGTAACACGGGTATTGCTCTTGCTTATGTTGCAGCAGCTCGTGGCTATAAACTTACCTTAACCATGCCTGAAACAATGAGTACGGAACGTAAACGTTTATTACGTGGTTTAGGCGTGAATCTCGTTTTAACCGAAGGGGCAAAAGGAATGAAAGGGGCAATTGAAAAAGCGGCTGAAATCGCAGCATCAAACCCTGATCATTACGTCACACTAAAACAATTTGAAAATCCGGCTAACCCGGCTATTCACCAGCAAACTACCGGTCCTGAAATTTGGGATGCAACCGAAGGTAAAATCGATGTATTGGTCGCAGGTGTGGGTACAGGTGGTACTATTACCGGTATTTCTCGTGCAATCAAGCAAGATAAAGGTAAACAAATTATTTCTGTTGCCGTAGAACCGGCAGAATCTCCGGTAATTACTCAAACCTTAAACGGTGAAGAAATCAAACCGGCACCACATAAAATTCAAGGTATCGGTGCAGGCTTTATTCCGAAAAATCTTGATTTATCTTTAGTTGATCGTGTTGAGCAAGTTTCAAGTGAAGAAGCAATCGCAACCGCTCGCCGTTTAATGGCCGAAGAAGGTATTTTAAGCGGTATTTCATCCGGTGCAGCAGTCGCAGCAGCAGCTCGCCTGGCGAAATTACCTGAATTTGCAGATAAATTAATTGTTGTAGTGTTACCATCTGCATCTGAGCGTTATTTAAGTACGCTTCTTTTTGAAGGGATTGAAGCTTAATAAAAAATGAGAACGCCAGCATTTACTGGCGTTTTTATTCTTACAAGCGGTCATTTTGTATAAAACATTTGCAATTTTTTTATTGTTGCGGTATTCTTCGCCACATCATTTTACGGTTAACTATATCTGGCTAACTATCAAAAATCCAACCTTTTATTATCAATAAATATATATTCCAATTATGCATCTTACTCAATTAAAAAACACACCTGTTTCAGAACTTGTTGAAATGGGCGAAAATCAAATGGGCTTAGAAAATTTAGCCCGCTTACGTAAACAAGACATTGTTTTTGCCATTCTTAAACAACATGCGAAAAGTGGTGAAGATATTTTCGGCCAAGGTGTGCTAGAAATATTACCGGATGGTTTTGGTTTCTTGCGCTCTGCAGATAGTTCATATTTAGCCGGTCCTGATGATATTTATGTTTCTCCAAGTCAAATACGCCGTTTTAACTTACAAACCGGTGATAAAATTGAAGGTAAAATTCGCCCACCTAAAGAAGGTGAACGTTATTTTGCATTGTTAAAAGTAGATTCAGTTAACGACGATAAACCTGAAGTCTCTCGTAGCAAAATTCTATTTGAAAACTTAACTCCTTTACACGCTAATTCACGTTTAAAAATGGAGCGAGGAAATGGCTCGAAAGAAGACTTAACTGCTCGTATTTTAGATTTAGCCGCGCCTATCGGTAAAGGTCAACGAGCTTTAATCGTCGCCCCACCTAAAGCAGGTAAAACCGTACTTCTACAAAATATTGCTCAAAGCATTACCTCCAACCACCCAGAATGTGAATTAATTGTGTTATTAATTGATGAACGTCCGGAAGAGGTAACCGAAATGCAACGTACCGTGCGTGGTGAAGTGATTGCATCAACCTTTGATGAACCTGCTACCCGACATGTTCAAGT
Source organism: Mannheimia granulomatis (assembly GCF_013377255.1). NCBI lineage: Bacteria > Pseudomonadati > Pseudomonadota > Gammaproteobacteria > Pasteurellales > Pasteurellaceae > Mannheimia > Mannheimia granulomatis. Next base: position 738,144 of record NZ_CP016614.1, on the reverse strand, counting down.
GGCTGAAATGGTAATAGAAAAAGCCAAACGCTCTGTAGAACATAAAAAAGATGTAGTGATTTTATTAGACTCTATCACTCGTCTTGCTCGTGCCTACAATACCGTGACGCCTGTTTCAGGTAAAATTCTTTCCGGTGGTGTGGACGCCAATGCACTACATCGTCCTAAACGTTTCTTCGGTGCAGCCCGTAATGTAGAAGAAGGTGGTAGTTTAACTATTATCGCAACCGCTCTTGTCGATACAGGCTCGAAAATGGATGAAGTTATCTTTGAAGAATTCAAAGGTACAGGTAATATGGAATTACACTTATCTCGTAAGATTGCTGAGCGTCGAATCTTCCCTGCGATTGACTTTAATCGTTCCGGCACACGTAAAGATGATCTATTAATGGCAGCCGATGAACTGCAAAAAACGTGGATGTTGCGTAAAGTACTTAATCCTATGGATGAAGTGGATGCTATCGAATGGTTAATTGATAAATTAATGATGGCAAAAACGAATGAGGAGTTTTTTGAGATTATGAAACGCTCATAAAATCCATGAAAAAATCCCGCTTAAAGCGGGATTTTTTATCCAAATTAATAGGTTTCCAATACTTCTTTCAGCACCTTCATTCCTTGCTCAATTTGAGCATCGCTAATAGTTAGCGGAGGCAATAAACGCAATTTGCTTTTTGCAGTCAGAAATAACACGCCTTTTTCAATACATTTTGCCACCACATCAGAAGCCAAAACACCTTCTTCAAATTCTACGCCAAGCATTAAGCCTAAACCTGAAACGGATTTTACTTTAGGTAATCCTGCCAAAGCCTCTCGTACTTTTCGCCCTTTGCGTTGCACTTCTGTCAAGAAATCAGCATTAATTCTATCCATCACCACATTCGCACCGGCACAGGTTACAGGGTTTCCACCAAAGGTTGAACCGTGGTCACTTTTGCCCAAAGTATTTTCGACTTTTTCGCCTAATAGGAATGAGCCAATCGGTAAACCACCGCCTAAGCCCTTTGCAAGCGTGACCACATCGGGCTTTAAGCCAAATTGCTCATATGAGAAAAGTGTACCTGTTCGCCCAATGCCGGTTTGCACTTCATCAATAATAAAGACCAAATCTTTTTCTTGGCAAAGTTCTTGTACCACCTGTAGATAATCGTTATCTAGTGAGCAAACACCGCCCTCACCTTGCACTACTTCTACCAAAATTCCGCATACATCGTCTGTTTTTAAGCGTGCTTTTAAAGCATCAATGTCATTTGCAGGCACATATTCAAACCCATCAGTAAATGGGTGGAAATGTTGATGAAATACATCTTGCCCTGTTGCTGCTAAAGTGGAAATAGTTCTACCATGGAAAGAGTTTACCAAGGTTAAGACCGTTGAACGCCCAGCTCCATATTTATCGTGGCTATATTTGCGGGCTGTTTTCACCGCTCCTTCATTGGCTTCTGCCCCTGAATTGCAAAAAAATGCTCGTTTTAGACCGCTTGCATTCACTAATTTTTCCGCCAAACAGCTCGATGGCTCGGTAAAAAAGAGATTTGAGGTATGTTGTAATTTACCGGCTTGCTCCGTAACCGCCTTCAGCCACTCTCCGTCCGCCCAACCTAAACTGTTTACGCCAATACCGCTGGTAAAATCCAGATATTGGTTACCTTCAAAATCCCATACATCGCAGCCTTTGCCGTGCGAAAGAGCAAGATCAAATCTGCCGTAAGTTTGAGCGATATAATCTTTATCTAATTGTTTGATGTTGTTGCTTGTTGCCATTTTTTATCCTTTTTTATAAAAACGCGTGCCGTTTTTGCCGCCAAAGAGTTCTACTAAAATCGCGTGGTCAATTCGCCCGTCAATAATATTCGCCTCAATGCCGCCCGCATTGATAAAATCGGTACAGCAGGCAATTTTAGGAATCATACCACCTGCGATAATGCCTTGTTCGATTAAGCCTTGTACCTCATTAATCTCCACTTCGGGAATTAAGGTACTTTCATCAAAACGATCTCGTAATAAGCCTGCAATATCAGTCATTGAAACTAATTTTGCCGCTTTCAACGCTATCGCAATTTCGCTGGCAGCAGTGTCAGCATTGATATTATAGGCTTGCCCGTTTTCGTCCACCCCAACCGTTGAAAGCACAGGAATTAAACCCGCATTAAGAGCCATTTCAATCACGTGAGGATTTACTTTCACGATATCGCCCACAAAGCCGTAATCGACTTCAGCCTCTAATTTTTTACATTGTAACATAGCGCCATCAATACCACATAAGCCGATTCCTTTACCTTTGAGTAACGCCACTAAACTTTTATTTACCTTGCCCGCTAACATTTGCAGTACAACGTTGATGGTATCACTATCAGTCACACGCAAACCGTTGATAAACTGAGGCTCTTTGCCGAGCAGTTTCACCCCTTGCGAAATTTCCGGCCCGCCACCGTGCACCAACACCACTTTCACGCCTAAGCGATTCAACACTAAAATATCCGCCATAACGGATTTTTTCAGTTCTTCGTTGATCATCGCATTACCACCGTATTTCACCACGATTATTTTATCCTGCCATTTCGCAAGACAAGCGGTTGATTTTTCTAATAAATTTGCGAATTGGTTGATTTCTTGAATATCCATTATATCTCCTGTTTTCTGTTACTTTTCTTTGCTTGTGCAAAGACAAACGTTTACGTTTGAATGTTGCCTTAGGCAACAGCCTACTAGGCGAGCAAAGCGAGTAAAAGTAACCAAAAGAAAGCACACCCTGCTTCGTTGCTGTTACTCGAAAGTTCGCAAAGCTCACTTTCTCGCCCCTTCGGGGTCGTTGGCAAAGCCAACGCTCAAACGCTAAAGCGTTTGTCCTCACTTGGTTGAAATTTTCTTAACGAAAAATAACCCTGATGTTCGCTTCGCTCTCGCTCGGGTTATTTTCCTAAAAATTTCAAGTCGTTCGGGCAACTCAGAAGGGAACCCGATCCGACCATACAAGCGGTGATTTTTTTAAAATTTTTTGCAAAATAACGCTCTAACGAGCTCCCTTCTGAACCGCCTGAGCGACTTTGAATTTGTAGGAAAAATTTAGTGTTTGAGCCAACGAAGTTGGCGAGTTTTAAATTTTTCCGTCAAACAAATTCAAACAAAGCGAAGACAAACGCCAAAGGCGTTTGAGCGTCGGCTTTGCCGACGACCCCAAAGGGGCGAGCAAGTGAGCAATGCGAACTTGCGAGTAATAGCGGTGAAGTAGGGTCGCCTTTCTTTGGTTACTTTCTTTGGCGAAGCAAAGAAAGTGACAAGTTAAATTTCCAACCCCGACACTTCTTCCCTTCCCAACATAATATTCATACATTGCACCGCAGCTCCTGATGCACCTTTGCCTAAATTATCAAAACGAGCAGCGAGGAGAAGTTGGCTGTCATTGCCGTAAACAAAAATCTCGAGGTTGTCTTTGCCTGAAAAAGCATTGGCGGCAAGCATTCCGTCTTCAGGTAAATCTTGGAAAGGATGAACGCTAATCAACGGATTGCCGTTATAGTAATCAACCAACAGATTTGCAATTTCCTCGCCGGATTTGACCGCTTGTAAAGCACTTATCGGTAAAGGGACAGTAACTAGCATTCCACTATAGAAATCTGCTACTACAGGAGTGAAAATCGGTGGATTTTGCATGAGAGTCAAGGCTTGCATTTCCGGCAAATGCTTATGTTTTAAGGCGAGTCCATACACACGTGGAGAACCAAACGCTGCTAGGCGTTCGGGGTTTTGGTAATCGGCAATCATAGATTTACCGCCACCTGAATAGCCGGTGAGGGAATGGCAGCTTAACGGATAATCAACAGGTAGTACACCTTTTTCCACCAACGGACGAACTAACGCGATATAACCTGTTGCATGGCAGCCCGGCACTGCAACGCGGTTGGCATTTTTAATTTTTTCTCGTTGTCCGCTTAATTCGGCAAAACCATAAATCCAATCAGGGTTGACTCGGTGTGCGGTGGAAGTATCGCAAATACGAGCATTTTTCGGTGCATTTTCCACTAACTCTTTTGAGGCTTCATCCGGCAGACAGAGAAAGGTTAAATCTGCTTCGGCAACTTTTTCCAACCGTGCATTCAGATCTTTTCGTAGTTCGTCCGGCAAGGTTAACAGCTCAATATCTTCAGCTTCACTTAATCGCTCATGAATGCGTAGCCCTGTTGTGCCGACCGCTCCGTCCACAAAAATTTTGTATTTGCTCATTTCACACCCTTATTTTTATCTTGATGAAATTGGTTTTAGTCTAAGTCTATTCAAACGAAAATTCAAGTTTATTTATGAATATTTATTCATTAAAAATAAATTAATATTCAACACAAGGTATAAAAAAATCCCTAACGAGAAACTCGCTAGGGATTTGCAAAGTTTTTGAAAAAAGTAACCGCTTACATCTTATCGCCAATAAGCACAGACTCTAAAGCAATTTCAATCATATCATTAAAAGTTAATTGACGCTCTTCTGATGTGGTCTGCTCACCTGTGCGAATATGGTCTGATACAGTACAAATGGCTAATGCTTTAGCACCAAATTCAGCTGCAACGCCATAAATCCCCGCAGCTTCCATTTCAACACCTAAAATGCCGTATTTTTCCATCACATCGAACATCTCAACATCCGGTGAATAGAATAGATCAGCAGAGAATAAATTACCTACCAATACATTTAAGCCTTTTTGTTTAGCTGCTTGGTGAGCTGCAAGTGCCATATCGAAATCTGCGATCGCAGCAAAATCGTGATCACGGAAACGAATGCGGTTTACTTTAGAATCCGTACAAGCACCTGTTCCAATAATTACATCACGTACATGCACATCATTGCGGACTGCACCACAAGAACCGACACGAATGATTTTTTTCACACCATATTCTGTGATCAACTCTTTAGTATAGATAGAGCAAGATGGAATCCCCATACCATGGCCCATAACCGAAATACGGCGCCCCTTATAAGTGCCGGTATAACCTAGCATATTACGCACATTGGTTACTTCTTTTGCATCCTCTAAAAAGGTTTCTGCAATATATTTCGCACGAAGCGGGTCACCCGGCATAATTACAACGTCTGCGAAAGCACCTTCTGGTGCATTAATATGTGGAGTTGCCATATTTTTGTCCTCTTATAGATAAAAATTAATAACCTTGAACAGACTGTTGCTGCTCATTATTTAAAGTTGCCAATAAATTAGCAAGTAAACTTGAAGCACCAAAACGAAAATGTGAAGCGTTGATCCAATCTTTCCCTAAAATGGAACCCGCTAATTCTAAATATTGAGCGGCCTCTTCAGTCGTTTTTACACCACCTGCAGCTTTAAAGCCAACACGTTCTGCTACGCCTAAATCACGAATTGTTTCCAACATGATGCGAGCAGCTTCTAATGTAGCATTAACCGCCACCTTACCTGTTGAGGTTTTGATAAAATCAGCCCCCGCTTGAATTGAAATTTCGCTCGCTTTGCGAATCAGCTCTGTGGTTTGTAGCTCACCGGTTTCAATAATAACTTTGAGTAAAACGTTATTTTCTGCACAGACTGCTTTACATTGCTTAACTAATTCAAAACCAATGGTTTCCTCTCCGGCCATTAAAGCTTTATAAGGAAAAACAACATCAACCTCATCTGCACCGTAAGCGATAGCCGCTTTGGTTTCAGTTACGGCAATTTCAATATCATCGTTACCATGAGGGAAATTTGTTACCGTTGCAATTCTAACTTGCTCAATACCTTCTGCTTTTAATGCTTTACGTGCAATAGGCACAAAACGAGGATAAACGCAAACCGCTGCAGGCGTACCAAATAAAGTTTTAGCCTGTTGACAGAGTGAAACAACTTTTTCATCTGTATCATTGTCATTTAGGGTCGTTAGATCCATTAAAGACAAAGAAAGTTTTGCCGAATCTTTTAACATCATCGTCCTCTCCTTTTTCAAATTAACAATTTGTTTGCAAAATAATATAAAAATCTAACCGCTTGTAAATAGTAAAATTTTATGCAACCGTTTACGTACAGCCAAAAAGATTAAAACCACTATTTCTAGTGGTTTTAATCAGGTAATTTATAATACCGCTCCGCCTAAGCCGATAAACAACCCTGCGATTGTTGCGCTCATTAAGTTAGCTAATGAGCCGGCGATAACAGCTTTAATGCCTAAACGTGCAATGTCTGCACGACGGTTTGGAGCCATTGCACCAATACCGCCGATTAACACGGCAATTGAACTTACATTAGCAAAACCACAAAGTGCAAAAGTGATAATCGCCACTGTTTTTTCGCTCAATTGAACTGTAGATTCTGGAGCTAAGTATTTAGAAAATTCAACATAGCCCACAAATTCATTCACAGCTAATTTCAAGCCGATCATCTGACCTGCAATTTCAGATTCTTCCCATGGTACACCGATTACCCAAGCTAGTGGTTTGAACACCCAGCCAAAAATCTGACCTAGACTTAAGGTTTCATAACCAAACCAGCCACCAATACCACCTAAAATACCATTGATTAAAGCAATCAACGCAACAAAAGCAATTAACATTGCACCTACGTTAAATGCCAATTGCATACCTGATGATGCGCCAGATGCAACAGCATCTAAAACATTTGCCGGTTTTTCTAAATCCACACTTTCCAAATCATCACTGAATTTTTCTGTTTGTGGCACCATAATCTTAGCAAAAAGTAAACCTGCCGGAGCAGCCATAAAGGATGCTGCAATCAAATAGGTTAATGGTACGCCCATTCCTGCATAGCCTGCCATTACAGAACCGGCAATAGATGCTAAACCACCAGCCATAATGGCAAATAATTCAGACTCTGTCATTTTACTGATATAAGGTTTTACCACAAGCGGGGCTTCGGTTTGGCCTACAAAGATATTCGCGGCTGCAGACATGGATTCGGCTTTCGATGTACCTAATACTTTTTGTAAAGTACCACCTAAAATACGAATCACCCATTGCATTACACCGATATAGTAAAGAAGTGAAATTAATGCTGAGAAGAATACAATAACCGGAAGTACGCGGAAGGCGAAAATGAAACCGCCACCACCAAATACTTCAAACATTTTATCACTCACTAAGCCACTGAATAAAAATGAGATCCCCTCATTTCCATAAGAAATGACTTTCGAAACTCCATTTGCAATCGCATTTAATGCATCACGACCTGCAGGCACATAAAGCACTAATGCACCAATAGCAATTTGCAATGCTAATGCACCCAATACTGCTCGCATACTAATCGCACGTTTATTATTTGAAAATAAAAATGCGATCAACAGTAAAACAACTATGCCTAAAAGGCTGTTAAGCGTACCCATAAGACCTCTAAAATAAACATGTTAAAAAGGGAGTATTAATATACCTATTTTTACGTAAAAAATCTTGTAAAAATTACACAAATAAAACATAAATTGACAAAAAACAAATTATGGTATTTCATTTAGCATAATCTTTAACATCAGTAAACTTGCGAAATATCTTTTGCAAGCGGTCATTTTACACCTTATTTTTACCAATACAGCATGGGGTGAACAATCTATAACACAGATTGAAATAAATCCCGCAAAAATTTACACATTATAGGATGATTTATAGGAGAGCAAATATGCAAAACATTCGTGAAATTTATTTAGCCGGTGGCTGTTTCTGGGGCGCAGAGTCTTTTATGCAACGCATCAACGGAGTGATTAAAGCTCAGTCAGGCTATGCCAATGGCAATACTGATAACCCAAGCTACCAAGATGTCTGCTCCGGCAGTGGTCATGCTGAAGTAGTTAAAGTTACTTACAATGCCGATAAAATCAGCCTTGCCAAATTATTAAATTATTTCTTTCAAGTAATTGATCCGATTAGCATTAACCAGCAAGGTCATGATGTAGGTATCCAATACCGTACAGGTATTTATTATGTTGATCCACAAGATATTCCAGTGATCAACCAAGCGCTTGCCGAACTACAAACACATTTTGACAAGCCTCTTGCGGTTGAAAATGAAATGTTGGAACAATATTTTCCGGCAGAAGAATACCACCAAGAATATTTGGTGAAAAATCCGAATGGATACTGCCATATTGATATCCAGCTAATGAATGAAATCTTAAAAAATCAGTAACATAAAAAGCCACAGTTAAAAACTGTGGCTTTTCTTAACATTTTCTTCCAGCTTATTTTCTTAATAAGCCATATACCGCTTTTAATGCAGAAAGTGGTAATAATCTTGGAATTGCACGCATTAAGAACACCGAAAACCCTGAAATTGGGTCGTGGATTTTACATTTATTTTTCAATTTATATAAACGCCATTCTGCTTCTGCTTGTGCCATGCCACGTCGTCTGCCAACCATTCCGTTACCAACACGGGCATAAACCAATAAATCCGGCAAATTTGCCACTTGTTTAAATTGCGCAATCAGTTTAATCCATAGATAGTAATCTTCTTGCAAATCTTGATAGCCCCCAACCTCTAATACTTTAGATTTTTGGTAAGCTACCGTCATGTGGTTAAACGGACAACGCAAGCGGGTGAATTTCACAATTTCATCGGCAGAAGTCGGTACATTGCGATAAGCCACAATATCTTTAATATTTTGTCCAAATTCGGCAATTTGCCCGCCGAAAATCACAGTTTCAGGATACTTCTCAATAAACGCTACTTGTTTTTCAAACCGTTCAGGCACACAAATATCGTCCGTATCCATACGGAAAACCCATTCATTTGAGCAATAAGTTAAACCATCATTCAAGGTTTTACCCAAACCGCGATTTTGTGGGAATTTCACCGCTTTTATCGGCAAAATATCACTATATTCCTCCACAATCGCTTCAAGCTCTGAGGTAACGGCACCGTCAAAACAGAGGACGATTTCATCAGCAGGCAGAGTTTGAGCTTTCAGACTGTCAAAACACTCCCTCAAATATTGAGGTTGTTCTTTAATGTATAAGGACATTAAAACAGAAAATTTCATTAGATAAACCTTTTTAAATTAATCGCCAATTTCGGCGAAATCAAAATCGCAACCGCAATAATCAGCTGCTTGATATTTTTTGTCTGTTTAAACATTTCTATATAATATTTTGCCGCACTACGCGATAAATTCATCACGTGTGGATAGCTTAAAATATACAGTGAATTGAGCTTAAAATTCTCAGCTTGTTCTGGCGTTTTAATATAAGTTTGCTGAATATAGTCAATCGCCTTTTGTGTATTGCTAGTATCCGTTGAAACGCTGGAACGTTTGGTGTGGAAGGTGCAATAAGTGAGAGGCTCATCCACATAAAGCGGCTCAAAACTTGGCTCCTCCAACAACTTCAATAGGAAATCGTAATCTTCCAACGAACGCAAGCGGTCAGATAATCCGCCAACTTTGCAAAATAACGCTTTCTTTAAACCAATCATCGGCATACCACCAATTTTGTTGGCTTTGAGAATATTCTCTTTGGTCAGCTCGCTACGCTCTTTGAATGGCTTGGTAACATAGGTAAAACCTTCATTCACCATTTCACATTTTGCCGGGTGGTAAATAAAATTCGCCTGCGGGTTTTGGCGAATCGCCTCTTCCAATCGCTCACATTTTTCAGGCATAAAACGATCATCATCATCCAAAAACAATAACCACTCTCGACTAGCGTAATTTGCCCCCACATTACGGCTTTGAGCCGCCCCCACATTCGGGTTATTGCGGATCACTTTGACCTCAAACGGATAATCATCATTCACTTCAACCGCCGTTTGTGAATAATCATCAACAATAATCACTTCAAAATTATACACCGTTTGCTGTTTTAAACTCTCCAGCAACACCTTAATTTCAGCATTGCGGTTATAAGATGGCACAATAATACTAAACATTTCCTGCCTCATTTTTTTTGCAAAAAATCACTAAATTTCGACCGCTTGTACCAAACAACGATAAGAACATTAAAAACAACATCATCAACCCCGGAAAGGCGAAAGTATCTGCCTTAATGTTTAAAATGGCTAAAAGGCCTATCGTTGATAAGGTGAAAATCCAATTTCCTTCAAACCAATTCACTGCGACTTTTCGCACAAAATAAAAGGTAAAGGCAAAGCAAGCTAACATATAGCTCACGCCGCCATACAGCGTTTGGCGGATATAGCCCGAATCCGAACCGCCGTAATAGCCGCCTTTTTCGGTGTAGTACAAGCCATCGCCTGAAATAAATTGGCTAAGTGTCGGTAAAAACAGGTGGTTTTCCACTAAATTCTCGGTGGAAGAACTCATTTTTCCCGAACCGGATAACAGATTAATCACCGGCTCTAGGGCGTGTTCCACATAGCGATTTTCCGGAAAAACGATGGCTAGAAATAAAATCAAAGCAGTAAACGCCACTAACGGCAACACGTATCGCCATTTGAAATACAATGCGATGCTGATAACCGACAGCAATAAAAAAGTTCTGCCTGAAATTAAGCCGATACACAAAATTAAAAACAGAAACCAGCCATTAATGGAATCCGTTTTTTTATTATAAGCCAATAAAAAATGCAGTAACATTAAGTAGAAAATGCTTAATTGGAAAAAGGCTGACGAAGTAATGTTGTATAGACGATATTCCTGCTCTGAGCCGAAAAAGCGTGGCATCATCGCATTAGTGGACAGTAAAAAATCCACCATAAAGGGGACACCCAATAATGCCATCACCCCGAAAATCCATTGAATTCCAATGCCGATTTTTAAATCTCGAACCAACAGGGATTTGCCATCTTCTACCCGATAAAACAGATTATAAACCGCAATGCCGAAGATAAATAAAATCAACATTTTGACATACATTGCTAATACACCGAGTTCTTTGGTGCCGTTAATTAAAAGCGGAATCACGCTAAAACCGATCAAGGCAATAATCGCAATCAGGCTATCTTTAGGGATCATAATACCGTTTGGCTTTCCACGCATAATTTGCCAAACCAAATAGCCACAGGCGAATATGCCTACTACAAATGCCATTCGCAAAAAATGGAAAAACCACGGATCGTATAAATAAAATAAATTCACTAATGCTGACATGGCAGACCTGCTATTTTAATTGGGATAAATTGCGTTGTATCGCCAAGACCTTTTTTAGAGGATATTTGAGTGATTTCTTCCATAAATTATTATTAAGTGAACCACGCAAATCTTCCAAATTACTGATTAGAACCGGATTTTCGATTACCATCAATGGGCGAATAATTAAAGTATCCACCTTAAATTTACTACCAAATAAAATAAAGTCGTCTGCCAACCAATAAGGACGCTCCGCTCTGGCTTGGTTTAAGAACTGACAAGCGGTCGATTTTTTAATTAAATATGCAACTGTGCCGGCAAAATAATTACGATACGGATAGGCATATTTATATGGCGTATTCGGAACTGTTTTTTGCAAAAAGCCAAAGGTAGAAGGGTAATTGATTTCCAGTTCGCTATCATCAAAGCTTGGGATTTTAGATTGCCCTACCAATACAATATCGGCATTTAGATTTTGAGCAAGAAGTAAATTCAGGTTTTGTTGGAAATCTGCAGCAAATAAAGCATCATCCTCGCATACAAGGCAATAATCATTATTCTGAATGGAATCATCTTCTGCAATCAACTGGTAAACACTTAAATGGCTTAGTGTACAACCAATCTCGCCTTTAGTGGTTTTTCGCCCATAATGTTGTTCAAATTTTTCTAAATTAAAACGTTCATTTAGCTGAAGCCACTCTGCACTCATCGTATTAATGGCGTTGAAAATTTGAAAATCTGCTGTATCCGGCTGAGAAAAAAACAGTTCTCGGCGTTTTACATCTTTCTCTAATGAAATTAAATATTTCTTCATTTTATTCTCTAATATCAATAATCTGAATGCCCAACTTTTCTAACAAATCATAACTGGCAAGGTAGGCAGGATTATCTGTTTCCACTCTTAATGCAACCACTTCAATATTCGGACTTTTGTTTAAAATATTAATCACAGCACTACTGAAATAGGTATAAACGCGACATTTTTTCTGACTAAATTCTTGGAAAATATAATCTTCCAAAACTAAATTTGTATTGATGTACTCTACATTCGATAATCTATATGTTTCTCTTGGGTGAGGCAGATAAAGATCAATATCAAAAGTATTAATCACTTTTTCAGCCAAAGTAATATTTTTTTCATCTTCACGCTCAAAAATCGGCTGCCCTAATAAGACATTTACTATTTTATCATTTTCCGGCGACACATCCTTTATATCATGCGCTTCAATTAAATCCACATAAACAGTATTGCTGATAATATTCGGAAAATCACGATAAATAGTATAGTGTGCTACAGATAACGCTTTGAGTTTATCTAAACTATATTTATTACCTAAAAAAGTATTAATCAATTTACGGTTTAAGCCTACATTATCTTCTTTATAAAAAAGACTCTGTGGCACAATATTTGCAGTGCCGTCATCAAAGGTATTAAGTTGATTAAATCGAATGGCACTTAATATAAACTGAATTTCCAGCTCGTTAATATTTGCAACAAAAACTTTATCAAATTTTTTACCGATAAAGGTCCATTTTAAATAAACAATTTCTTTTAATAATTGCAAGCGTTCACTATGTTGTTGCATCGCAAAAAATTGACTACATTTTTTCTCCAACCTTGATTGGTAGAAATCAAATTTTGTATTTTTAACAGTGGAAAGCATTACCCCAAAAAATTCATCATTAGGGTGCATTTCAATAATTTTTTCCGCAATTAGTACCTGCAAAGGTGTGCAGCAAATAATTAAATTCATACTGTTTTTCCTACTTTTGCCGTCATCACATACAGAATTGGGATAATACTCACTGCACCAATAATGCTGGCAAAAGGAATATAGGCTATTTGAGTAAAAGTCAGCGCAAATAAGCTTACTAAGTAAAAGACTGTCGATAAAATCGAACATAACGAAATCAGCTTATTTTTGCCATAAAAGAAAAGATAGTTTACTAAAATAAGATAAGGTACAACAAGCATGGTTGCGACTAAAAACAGCATTATATAATATTTCGTACCGATAAATTGTGAACCTAGAATCCAAACCACAAGCTCTTCGGGAATCAACCACATCACCAAAGCCGGAATCGGTACGATAAATAAGGCATAAAATGCCCATTTATGAATATGGCTGACATTAATTCTTTTCTGTTTTAAAGCTTCATAAAAATAAGGTAGCGTAGCTTTATTTAAAGCTTGGACCACAATCGCTAATATCATAGCAATTTGTGCTCCCATTGCATATAAACCTAAATCGGCTTCGCTAAATTTATGGTAGATAAAAATACGATCTAACTGCCCTTTTAAGAACATACTGGAATGGTGCAAAATCAGCGGTAAACCAAATCCAAGTACATAAAACAATGCTGTTTTATAGCGAGCAAAGCTAAATTTCTTATTTTTTGCCTTGTTTGCATACAATAAATAAGCGATGGTAAAAACCAACACATTACTGAAAAGAATCGCTAAAATGCGTTTTTCCACCAGATCAGTTTTGAAATATTCCATCATCGCAACAGTAATAACAGCAGAAGAAACAGCTGACATTAATTGAACCGTCGTATAAGCCATCGCCTGTTTTTGGCACTGTCGAACACTTAACTGTACATTTAAAAACGACTGAAACATCGCACCGATTGCTACATAAGCGATCATTTCCGCCTTAAAATACCAGCACCCCAGTAAAATCAAACAGCTCATAAAAAGCGTATATAAATAGCCTGTCGTCAGTACCAAATTTAGCGAGCGTTTACCATAGAAATAAAAATAACGGGCAACCGCCCCTTCTTGGCTTAAGCCGATAAAAATGACAAATAAGGCGGAGAAGGTCTGGTAATAAGAAAGTTCACCATAACCCTCTACTCCTAATTTTCGGGAAAAATAAGGTAAGAGTAAGAAAGGAATTGACTTAGAAGCCAATTCCCCAATTAAGTAAATAACGCTGTCTTTAACTGCTTTCATAATTGCAAATTTTTAGTGTTTTTTGACCGCTTGTTAAAAGCGTATATCATAAAATCCTTTCGGCTGAGTATTACTGCTATCGGCAAGGAATGCTTTAATGGCAGAATAAGCTTTTTCCATTGCATTTGGTTGAAAATAAGGATTCGTCATTTTCGGCAAACGCTTTTGGAACTCGTCTGAAATCAACTTGTTCATACCTTGAATAATAGATGCTTTATCACTTGCCACATCAATTACTGACTCACCACGCACACGCCCTTGCTGACGATTCCCGATATTAATCGTTCCAACTCCACAACTTGGAGCTTCAATCAAACCGGATGAACTATTACCAATTAAACCGTTTGAATATTTAATTAAAGCCAAATATTCCTCCGGCTTTACTGAAGTAAAAAACTTAAACTGATTCTCTTCAGTATAAGTGTAAAAACGTTGATAAATCTGCTCTGAGTTAGTATCGGAATTCGAACCGATAAACACAAACGAATAATTATCTTTAAAACTATTAAACGCCTGTAATAAGGCTTCAATTTGATCTAACACTGACACATCAGTTAGGGTTTCAGGGTGAAACACTACCATAAAATATGGCGTAGTTGGAATACCTAAGCGTTCAACTAACTCATTTTTTGTTGGTAACACCAAGCTTAAGCTATTTTCAGCTCCAAGTGATCCCGTATTCACTACATTTTTCGGCAATTCACCAAGCTGAATCACACGTTGGCGATACTCTTCTGTTGAGGTTAAATGGAGTTTAGACATTTTGGTGATGCAATGGCGAATAAATTCGTCATAATTACCCAAAGTCTGCTCACCACCATGTAAATGCACCAAAGGAATATTATGCATTGCAGCAGCAGTTGCAACTGCTAACATTTCATAACGATCGCCTAATACTATAACAGCATCATATTTATGGCGTTGAAAATGCTCACCAAAACGACTTAAACACTCTGCCATTGAGTGAATAATAGTCTGGTTATTTTCACTATTTAAAGTTAGCGGAATACGTTCTCCAATCTCAAAACCGTCTTGTTCAATCACATTCACGGTTTTGCCATATTCAGGCGCAAGGTGCATGGCAGTTACAACCAGTGAAAATTTTAACGCCGGATCTTGCTCCAATTTTTTTAGTAAACGTTTGACGATTCCGTACTCTGCACGAGAGCCGGTAATATAAGCGATATGTTTCATTTAATTTAGCTCTTTCTTTAAAATAGCGGTTAATTTTTCATAACCTTTTGCATTTAAATGCAACCCATCGTTGCTGTATGCTAAGTCCAATTTACCGTATTTATCGCTAAAGGCTTGATCTAACGCTACCCATTTTACGGCTAAATTATCTTTTAAATATTGGTTTAACAAGCGAATATCGTTGTTATTGCGATCTACCCTAAACGCTGTTGGCGTAATTTCTAAGAAATAGAGATTAATATCAGAGCGAATAGCTTTAAGCTGCGAAATTAAATGGTTAATATCGGCTAACACTTTCTCATCACTCCAGCCATGACGAACAATGTCATTTGTTCCCAACATAAGTACAACATCTTTTGGTAATGCAGAAATCAAACCTTTATCTAAAATTAGCTCACTATACTGACTGGTTGAAATGCCCGCAATGCCTAAATTGTTTACCGCCTTGCCGTTGAGTTGCTTAACATCCCAATATTCCAAAATAGAATGCCCGATCAAAGCAATTTCTTTTACTTCTTTGAAATTCTCTTTTTTCATTAAAATTGAGCGTTTAATTGTCTCTAATAGGAGCTTTTCTTTGTTACGCTGCTGCAAAATAAAATAGAAATACTCAAAATCTTGGCGATCATCAATATCAATTGAGACATCCTTACCCATAAAATAGGCCAAACATTTAGCACCATAGAAATGCTTCTGAGCTAAATAAGCGGTCGGTTTTGCCGAAAAAATTGCACCGTTTGGCGAATATTCCGGACGGTATAACTGACGAGCGTAGTTGGAATAATCCAACTGGAAATGTTTTAAGCTTTCATCTTCTTCAATTACACGAGTTAATGTAGTAGGTTTATGGGCATCCGATACTGACACTAAAAAATCAAATTGTTCAAAATTCTTCTCAAATTTCTCGCAAGATTCTTTAATATGTTGTGCCGTTCTTAATGGAGAGGTAGGCTGTAGCAGGACAAAATAGTCAAAATCTAGCGATTTATATTGATTCAAAACATCTTCAATCACTACAAAAGAACTTGCTTTATCACTCGCCAAATGCTCCGCACGCTTAATAAACTCAATCGGATAATGTGAAAGTAAATCGATATACTCTTGAGAATCGGTGCTAACAATGATTTTTTCAAACTGACCGGACTCAATTGCTGCCTCAATCGAATATGCCATTAACGGCTTCCCGTCAGCTAACAATACGTTTTTATTCGGTAAGCCTTTTGAGCCGGCACGGGCTGTGATAATTGCAATTTTTTTCATAAATTTGACCGCTTGCTATCTATATAAATATAAAATGATGGGGCTTTTACCCCATCACTATATGCTATTACATCTGATTTTGAAAACGAGAATCTTGGATTAATTGATCTTCTTCAAAATCTTGTTGAGCTTCTTTTCCGAGCACATCATACCAGAACATTGGACTAATGCCATTACCCGGTCGTTTAGTAGTAATATTATCTGTAGTAAAAATCTCACCTTTTTTAATCGGTAGAGATGCAATAATTGATTTGCGTGCCACAATTTTATTTTTTGCTTCGGAATGAGTGACTAACTTCTCTGAAGAACCTAGTGATTTTTCTACCGCACGAATCCCTTCACATAGTAATTTTAACTCATCAGGCGTTACAGAAGCTTTATGATCCGGGCCCTCAAAGTTTTTATCTAAAGTAAAGTGTTTTTCAATAAAAGTAATGCCATAAGGCACTGCAGCCAAACCTGCAAAATAACCTGCTGAATGGTCGGAAAAACCTAAACTATATTCCCCAAATTCTTGCTTAAGCTGGTGGAAGGCATTTAAGTTAACATCTTCATAAGGAGTTGGATATTCGGTATTGCAATGCAAAATAGTGATATCTTTTTTAGCAACACCATTATCTTCAAGCACTTTAAGTGAGGCTTTTGTCTCCTCAATGGTTGCCATGCCGGTGGAGATCACAATGGTTTTCCCCTCAATCGGCAAGCGAGCGATTTTTTCCAAATAAGGTAAATTGGTTAATTCACCGGAGGGAATCTTCCACACTTTTTGGTGCTGGCTCGCCAAAAAATCAATTGACTCGAAATCAAATGGAGTGGAAAACACCTCTAATCCTAAATCACGGGCATAGGCTTCTAATTTACTAAATTCTTCATAAGGTAGCTCTAATTTACGCGTCATCTCTAATTGGGAATCTGCTGTGCCTGTAGTCACTTTCTGATATTCAGCCTTAGGGGCATATTTTGAAATCAGTTTATCTGCCTTGAAAGTCTGGAATTTAACGGCATCTACACCACACTCTTTTGCAACATCTACCATTTTCTTAGCTAATGCCGGATCACCATTATGATTACAGCCGATTTCTGCCACAATAAATACTTTTTGCATTATTTAATATCCTTAATATATTTTGCCGGAACCCCAGCCACCACCGTACGAGGCTCTACATTTCTAATCACGACCGCACCGGAACCTACCAATGCACTTTCGCCGACTCTTAATTGACCGTTTACAACAGAAGAACTGCCTACAAATGCGTAATCTTCGACAATCACATCGCCATTTAGTGTCGTATTGGTTGAAATATTGCAGTGATTGCCGATAAAACAACCATGTTCAACTAATGATTTAGTATTAATAATCACATTATTACCCACTGTAACACCACTGTTTATAATTGCCATTTTGCCGACAAAAACACCAATGCCCAAGGTAGAATGGCGAGAAATTAAAGCGGTTTTATCAACTACATTAATCACTTTACAACCAAGTTGCTGTAATTTTAAGAATTTTTCCAAACGATGAGCATTATCGCCAATACTAATAAAATAGCTGTAATGCTCGCGGTTACTAAACTCTTGAATAGTTGATGAAAGCACCGGATAGCCTAAATGATAACTTCCTTCCGGCTTGAAGTTATCAATAAATCCACAAAATTCATAACGCTCAAAATCGAGTGAGTCCAATACTGATTTAGCAAAACCACCAGCTCCAATTAAAATTAATTTTTCTCGTCTAGAATGCCCCATATCGCCTTACTCCCAAATGAGTTTTAATTCAAATGGAGTATTGTAATACTTTTTATTGTGGAAAAATAGACAATTCATCTGTAATTTAGGAGAATAGTAATTCATTTAATTACATGGATATTTTTATGTTTGAATTAACCAAATTGCTTACGGCAATTATCTTACCGCCGTTTAACATTCTAATCTTATGGCTTCTGGCACTTATTCTTTTTGCTTGTAACTATAAATATTCAGCCTATTTTTTTGCCATCTTAGGCATGCTCATTTTATATATATTCAGTATTCCCTATACCTCTCAAAAATTGGGAGATTCATTAGTCGAGCAGGAAGCAAAGACTATCGACAAATATAAAACTGCTCAAGCAATTGTGGTATTAGGTGGGGGGTTAAGAGACAGTCGAGAGCTATTTGGTCAATTAGCCACTACAGGGATTCCGCTCGAAAGAATGCGTTATGCCGCTTATCTACATAAAGAAACCGGTCTACCTATTTTGGTTACCGGTAGTAGCCCAAACGGCACCTCTGAAGCCAAAGTGATGGCGGATGAATTCAAAATGTTTTTCAATATTGAAACAAAATGGCAGGAAAACAATGCCAAAACAACTAAAGAAAACTCTATTTTTAGTCGAGAAATATTAGCAAAAGAGAACATCAATAAGATTATTTTAGTCACTAATCAGTGGCATATGAAACGTGCTGAAATGTTGTTTACACAACAAGGTTTTGAGGTGCTGCCGGCAAGTGTAGGCTCAGGTGATACGCCTGATCACTACAGCCTAAACTTCATGCACTTTATTCCGCAAGCAGGTGCAATGAACAGTAATATGCTCGCCTTAAAAGAATGGATTGGTTATTGGAAAGAAAAGTAAATTTTCATCTACTGCAAGCGGTTATATTTTACTTATTTCTTGCAAATTTTATTTCTATATTCAATTCCTAAAAATAGCCTCTGTAAAGAGGCTATTGCATTTATCAAGAGGAGAAATACTTTTCTCAGAAGTAATTTTCTCCCTACTTTTCGTAGTATACGAGCGGAAACCGAGAGCTTAAAGTGTCTGCCTTTGAATATTCTGTTATAATCCTATTCATCTGTTTTCTGTTTTAGATGAATAAATTATGAAGCCTATCTTTCTTGAAATTCGCCATCTACGAACCTTAATTGCATTAAAAGAAAGCGGCAGTGTCTCTTTAGCTGCCAAACGTGTACACTTAACACAATCCGCCCTTTCTCATCAAATTAAATTACTGGAAGATCAATACGATCTCACCTTATTTGAACGCAAAAGCTCCCCCATTCGTTTCACCGCAGCCGGCGAACGTTTAATTAAACTTGCCTATGATATTCTGCCGCAAATTATTGAAGCAGAGCTTGATTTAGCTAGGGTAAAACAAGGTGAGGTTGGCGAAGTTCGAGTTGCTGTCGAATGCCATACCTGTTTTGACTGGTTAATGCCGGCAATGGATACCTTCCGCCAACATTGGCCATTAGTAGAATTAGATATTGTCTCCGGTTTCCACACCGATACAGTAGGGCTACTACTCAGCCACCGTGCCGATATTGCGATTGTTGCAGAGGAAGAAGATAACGCCGGCATTTTGTATAAACCGTTATTTTCCTATGAAATGGTAGCGATTTGTTCAAAAGATCATCCATTATCGACAAAAGAAATATGGGAAGCAGAAGATTTCAAAGACGAAACCTTAATTACCTATCCGGTACCCGATGATATGCTGGATTTATTAAGAAAAGTATTAACGCCGGCGGGAATTAAAGTGACACGTCGTAACAGTGAATTAACGATTGCGATTATTCAGCTTGTTGCCAGCCGTCGTGGTGTAGCGGCGCTTCCTTATTGGGCGGTTAAACCATATTTAGACAGAGGTTATGTAGTCGCAAGAAAAATCACTAAAGAGGGCTTATACAGCACACTTTACGGCGCCATTCGTGAAGCCGACTCATCTCTTGCCTACTTAGATGATTTCCATAACACGGTAAAATCTCAAAGCTTCGCCACTTTACCTGGGCTAATGGTATTGGAATAGCAATTAGGCCAACAAGATTGAACAGAAACAACAAGCGGTCTTTTTTCATCACTTTTTTGCAATTTGCGAAAAAACAAGAAAAAAAGACCGCTTGTATTTTAAAACACTTAATTAACTTCGGCTTCCGATACGGAAAATATTACGCATTGTGGCTAATTTTGCTGATAACCAACCAATGAACACGCACATTACCACTAAGAAAAAGGCTTCACTAAAATTCAAACCATGCAATTCAAATTTAACAGTGAACATATCTGTAACATATTTCACAACACCGGTGAAATAGCTAATCATTACCGAGCTAAACAATACAGCAAGTAAGCTGCCGAAGAAGCCATAAATCATGCCCGTATAAAGAAATGGGCGGGCAATAAAGTGATCTGTTGCCCCTAGAATTTGTTGTACCTCAATTGCTGCCTTGCTATTTGCAACATCGCTTCTCACGCTGTTACCAATCACTAAAAACACCGCTAATAACATCAATAATGTGCACACAATCGCAATACGGGCAATTAACCAAGTTAAAGCTGTTAGTTTTTCTAGCCAACCATTATCTAAACGAACCTCTTGTACCCCTTTGATTTTCTGTAAACCATTACGCAATTCCACCATTGCATCCGCATTATTGAAATTCGCTTTTGGTTTAAGAGTAACAACGGCCGGTAGTGGATTATCATCTAAAATATCTAACGCTTCGCCAAAGCCGGACCAAGCACGGAACTCTTCCAAACTTTGCTGACGAGAAATGTAGTTAAAGGATTCAATTTTATCTGCTTCATAAGCACGAATACGATCAACAACTGCATTTACATCGTGTTCTGCGAGGTTTTTATGCAAATAGACTGTTAATTGTGGCTCCGGATAGAATTGCGTTGCCGCTTCGTGAGTATTTTTCCAAAGTAAATAACTCACCGTTGGAATAGTTAAAGAAACCGCAATCACCAGTACCGTTAAAAAGGTACCGAGTTTACGCTTCATTAAATCTTGCCAAACTGCACGTAACGAATAGCTGGTTTGAGCCCCTAATTTTGCAAATGAACGAATCATAATCTTCCCTTAAAACTTAAGATGCCCTTGCTCTAGCTCTAAACACGGCTTTGGACGCTTTGAAATAATATTGGTATCGTGTGTCGCAATAAGAACGGTCGTACCAGCTTGATTAAACTCTTCAAATAAACGGAAGATTTCAAACGAGAGTTTTTCATCTAAATTTCCCGTTGGTTCATCTGCCAGCAGAAGTGTTGGGCGGTGAACAATTGCGCGCGCAATATCAACACGTTGTTGCTCACCGCCAGAGAGATGTAGTGGAAGATAATTCGCTTTATCGCCTAATCCGACACGCTCAAGAGCAATACGGGCCTCACGCTCTACAATGACTTGATTCATACCTAAAATAATTAACGGCAGAGCAACATTATCTAAAATCGTTCTGTCAGTTAATAAACGGTAATCTTGGTGAACCATACCGATTTGGCGGCGTAAAAACGGCAATTCGTGATGAGCAAGTCGGGTAATATCATGCCCGTTAAATAAAATTTGCCCGCCGTTGGCACGTTCAATGCCCATAATTAATTTCAACAACGTACTTTTACCCGCACCGGAATGACCGGTAATATACGCCATTCCACCAGCAGGAAGATGGAAATCAATCCCCTGCAATGCAGGTTTACCACCTTTATAAACTTTGTTCACATTTGTGAATTTAATCATTATTTTCGTCCTCGTGGCTAAATAAGGCTTCGATAAATTCCTCCGCATTAAACGGACGTAAATCCTCAATTTTCTCACCCACCCCGATGAAACGGATAGGAATATTGAATTGGTCAGCAATTGCAAAAATCACACCGCCTTTTGCTGTACCGTCTAATTTGGTTAAAGTAATGCCCGTTAAGCCAACCGCCTCATTAAATAATTTCGCTTGGCTAATCGCATTTTGCCCTGTGCCGGCATCAAGGGTGAGCATAATTTCATGTGGTGCGGTTTCATCATATTTTTTCATCACCCGCACAATTTTTTTCAGCTCATCCATTAAATTATTTTTATTTTGCAGACGACCTGCGGTATCTGCAATTAAAATATCGATCCCTTTTGCAGCAGCCGACTGCATCGCATCAAAAATGACTGAAGCAGAATCAGACCCCGTTGATTGAGCCACCACAGGAATATTATTACGCTCACCCCAAACTTGTAGCTGTTCAACTGCTGCGGCTCGGAAAGTATCACCTGCAGCCAACATCACCGATTTTCCTTCGTTTTGGAATTTGCGGGCTAATTTACCGATTGTTGTCGTTTTACCAACACCATTTACGCCTACCATTAAAATCACATACGGCTTTTTCGGCTCAATCACTAAAGGTTGAGCAACCGGTTTTAACACCTCTCCCAACTCAATTTTAAGTTGTTGATAAAGTAAGTCTGCATCTTTTAATTGTTGCTTAGTAGCGTGTTGGGTTAAATTATGAATAATTTTTTGAGTGGTCGGCATACCGAGATCCGCCACAAGTAGCTGTTCTTCTAATTCTTCAAACAGCTCATCATCAATTTTTTTGCCGCTAAAAAAATTGCGGAAACCGGAACCGATATTCTGTTTAGTTTTAATTAAACCTTGAATTAAGCGGCTAAAAAATCCGCCTTTGCTTGGTTTTTCTTGGTATTCATCTTGAATGGTTTCGCCTTCATTGTTTGCAACAATCTCTTCCGCTGATTCTTGCTCAACAAGCTCCGCTTCAACAGCTTCTTCTACTTGTTCAGTTAATTGCTGTTGCTCGTGAAAAACAAGCTCTTCATTTGCAAAATTTTGCAAATTCTCGACCGCTTGCTCACCTTCTTCAATCTTTTCTTCTACTTCAGTAAAAAACGCTTTAGCCTCTTCTACTTTATCTTCAATAAAATCTTCAACTTGTTCTGCTTTTTGCTCAAGCTTATCTTCTATTTGCTCAACAAATTGTTCGATTTTCTCTTCTTTTTCTTCAATAAAATCGTCAAATTTCTCTTCTAGATGCTCAAATTTTTCTTCTACTTTTTCGATAAGCAATGGCTCAAATTCCTGCTCTTGAATCTGAGTTTGCTCATCTTGTATCGGCTGTAATTGAGGCTCGTCTCCCTGCTCAACTTTTTGCTCTTCCTGTTGCGGATCTTTTTTACCAAGACCAAACCAAGACCAGAAACCTTTTTTCTTCTCTGACATATTTTTCTCTCATTTCTCGTGAAAATAGACTAAACTTGACTAGTTTATCAAATAATCCTTTATTTTCCTTTAGTTAGTATGAAAAAAAATCGAAATTCTCCGCAATCTGCTCATCAAATGGGCGAGGTTAGAATTATTGCCGGTCTTTGGAGAGGTAGAAAACTCCCTGTACTCAATGCAGAAGGGCTAAGACCCACCACAGATCGTGTTAAAGAAACTTTATTCAACTGGTTAATGCACGATATCGCCCATGCTCGCTGTTTAGATTGCTTCGCCGGCAGTGGTTCACTGGGAATCGAGGCCTTATCCCGCCAAGCTCAAGCGGTCGTTTTTTTAGAAAAATTTGCAACTGCGGCAAACCAACTCAAAAAAAACTTACAAGTTTTAAAATCTGAGAACGGTTCTGTGATGAATGTCGATACTTTGCAATATCTGGCACAAAAAAACAGCGGTGCCCCCTTTGATATCGTTTTTATCGATCCACCTTTTCATCAAGACTTAGTGCCTCAAGTGTTAAAATTACTGATTGAAAATCAGTGGTTGGCAGAAAATGCGATACTTTATATAGAAACGGAAAAAAATCATCCGCCATTAACTTTGCCTGAAAATTGGCAGATAATAAAAGAAAAAACAGCAGGTATGGTGACAAGCCGATTAATAAAACGGTAATATCTTTGTTTTTTATAACTAAAAATCATACAATAAAATATATCTATCTAATATTTTCTTAACAATCCGATTAGAATTAGCCTATGACAAAATTAACACCTGATGAAGCAATTGATATTGCTTACGATATTTTCTTAGAAATGGCAGGAGAACATTTAGATCCTGCCGACATTTTACTGTTTAATCTACAATTTGAAGAACGTGGCGCAGTTGAAATGGTCGAAACTTCTGAAGATTGGGATCAAGAAATCGGTACATTAATCGATCCTGCTGCCTTTGCCGAAGTTTGGGTCGGACTGGTAAACGAGAAAGATGAAATGGACGATGTGTTCGCCCGCTTCTTAATTTCGCACGATGAAGAAAATCGTGAATATCATGTTGTTTGGAAAGAATAATAAGGGAGAAATATGTCAAACATCGATACATCTCAACCAATTGAGGCTTCACTTCAATTTCGTGAAGCAATGGCACACTTATCTTCAGCAGTTAGTATTGTTACGACAAACGGTATTGCAGGAAAAGCAGGGCTTACTGTTTCTTCAGTCTGTTCAGTAACAGATGCCCCACCGACTGCTTTATTCTGTATTAATAAAAACAGCCATGTTCACGATATTATTAAACAAAACGGTAAAGTGTGTATTAATGTGTTAAACCACGAGCAAGAAGATCTTGCCAAACACTTTGCAGCAATCCTTGAAAGCACAATGGAAGAACGTTTTAATTGGGATATTTGGGATATAGGTGTAGATGAGCAACCGGTATTACGTGGCGCTATTTCTGCTTTACAAGGTAATATTGTTGATACCTACGCTGTCGGCACTCATACCATTTTTGTAGTGGAGTTAAGCCATATTGATGTTGAGCCGAATCACAGCCTTGTTTATTTTGCTCGTCAATTTAAAAGTATAAGTGTTAAATAACATACAAAAATATATTTCACATAAATTTGATCAAATCCGACTTTTTTAGTCGGATTTATCTTTTCTGCTCGTTAAACAGTGCTAAAATTTTTAGCGTTCTATGTTTACTCACGAGGAAAACTCTATGGAAAACTTAATTTGCTATAAACAAATGCCGGTATGGACAAAAGCCACTCTACCACAAATGTTCCAAGAAAAGCACAATACCAAAGTTGGTACTTGGGCAAAACTGACTATTTTAAAAGGCTCTCTGAAATATTACGAACTTACCGAAGAAGGCGAAGTGATTAAAGCAGAAATTTTTGATGCCAACCACCAACGTCCAATGGTTGAACCACAATTATGGCACAAGGTTGAAGCACTATCTGATGATTTAGAATGCCAACTAGCTTTTTACTGCAAACCCGAAGATTATTTTGCTAAAAAATATAATCTCACCACCACACACTCTGAAGTGTTAAATGCGGTAAATTATGTTAAAAGCGGCAAGGTGTTAGATTTAGGTTGCGGGCGTGGCCGTAACGCGCTTTATTTGAATCTGTTAGGATTTGATGTTACTGCACTTGATCAAAACCCGGAAAGTATTGATTTTCTTAATTATATGATTGAGAAAGAAGAGGCTAAAAATATTACTGCAAGCATTTATGATATTAACGAAGCGACTATCGGCAATCAAAATGGCGAATATGATCTGATTGTTTCCACCGTTGTGATGATGTTCTTAAACCGAGATCGCATTCCCGCTATTATTAATAATATGCAAAAAAATACTAAAGTGGGAGGCTATAACTTAATTGTTTGCGCAATGGATACTCAAGACTATCCATGCCCTCTGCCGTTTTCCTTCACCTTTGCCGAAGGAGAATTAGCCAATTATTACAAAGATTGGGAGTTGGTTAAATATAATGAAGATTTAGGGCATTTACATAAAACCGATGAGCAAGGTAACCGTATCCAGCTACGCTTTGCGACTATGTTAGCTAAAAAAATAGCCTAAGCTAAAGTTGATTAAATTAAGTTGAACGCGCTGTTTTAGTAAATTAAGCTAAACAGCGTTTTTTATTTTATTCTACCTCTTTTTTAAATTCATTTTACGCAAACGTTTGCTTGCTGTTATAATGCCATCGTTTTCTTCAAATTGCTATCGAGGTTAAAATGAGCAGAACACAACTTAGTTACAAAGATGCAGGCGTTGATATTCATGCCGGTAATGAATTGGTAGAACGTATCAAAAGCGATGTAAAACGCACTCGCCGTCCAGAGGTATTAGGAGGTTTGGGTGGTTTTGGGGCCTTATGTGCCTTACCGACTAAATATAAAGAACCTATTTTAGTGTCTGGCACTGATGGAGTAGGCACAAAATTACGTTTAGCGATCGATCTCAATCAACATGATACGATAGGCCAAGATTTGGTGGCGATGTGTGTAAATGACTTAGTTGTTCAAGGCGCAGAACCTCTTTTTTTCTTAGATTACTACGCAACAGGGAAGCTTGATGTGGATGTCGCTGCTTCTGTAGTAAAAGGTATTGCAGACGGCTGTGAAATTTCCGGCTGTGCATTGGTCGGAGGGGAAACCGCAGAAATGCCGGGCATGTACCACGAAGGCGACTATGACTTAGCGGGTTTCTGCGTGGGCGTGGTTGAAAAATCAAAAATTATTGACGGCTCTGCAGTTAAAACCGGCGATGTGTTAATCGCATTAGGTTCAAGCGGCCCGCACTCAAACGGTTACTCATTAATCCGTAAAGTAATTGAAGTAAGTGGAGCAACCCCTGCTAAAGATCTGCTTGAAGGTAAATTATTAAGCGAACATCTACTTGCTCCAACTAAAATTTATGTGAAATCCATCTTGAAATTAGTGGAAGAAGTGGATGTTCACGCTATCGCTCACTTAACCGGCGGCGGTTTCTGGGAAAACATTCCTCGCGTATTACCTGAATCAGCGAAAGCGGTGATTGATGAATCAAGCTGGCAATGGCCTTCCGTATTTAAATGGCTCCAAGAAAAAGGAAACATTAGCCGTTATGAAATGTACCGCACCTTTAACTGCGGTGTTGGTATGGTAATCGCCCTACCTGCTGCTGATGTTGAAAAAGCCTTAGCCATCTTAAAAGAAAACGGCGAAAATGCTTGGGTCATCGGTAAAATCGAAGATTTAGGCAACGGCACAGAGCAAGTTGAAATCAACTAATTTGCAAAATAAATGCTAAAATCAACCGCTTGTAAGACAATGTTCTACAAGCGGTTAAATTTTTAATAAGGAATGCAAATGCAGCTATTTTGGTTTTTCTATTTCATCCTAATGAACTTAGCAGCACTTTATTTAATGTATAGCGATAAACAAAAAGCCATTAAAAAAGCATGGCGCGTGCCGGAAGTTACCCTACTCTCTTTTTGCTTATTAGGCGGTGCTATTGGGACTTATTTGGGGATGAAATACTTTCATCATAAAACGCAGCATTGGTATTTTCATGTTGCAATCA
Source organism: Mannheimia granulomatis (assembly GCF_013377255.1). NCBI lineage: Bacteria > Pseudomonadati > Pseudomonadota > Gammaproteobacteria > Pasteurellales > Pasteurellaceae > Mannheimia > Mannheimia granulomatis. The sequence goes on along the minus strand of NZ_CP016614.1, from coordinate 710,659 downwards.
TTTGTTCTACTTTTGCTTGGCTAATTGGTTTGCCTTATTTTTATTTGGTCTTGTAATGACATAAATTTATCATTAGTTTTTTTAATCTAAAAGCACAATTTATATCCTAGTTCTCCCGCAAGAAATTTGATTTAGATCGCATTATTTATCTATTAAAATCGCTATTATCTAACAAAACTTATTTTATTATATCTAAGGAGATAACTATGTCAGATATGCGTATTGAACACGATTTATTAGGTGAAAGAGAAGTCCCTCATAATGCCTATTGGGGGATTCACACATTAAGAGCTATTGAGAACTTTAATATCTCGAATGTCACCATTTCAGATGTACCTGAATTTGTTCGTGGCATGGTAATGGTGAAAAAAGCCACTGCCTTAGCAAACGGTGAATTAGGGGCAATTCCTAAAAAAGTGGCAAAAGCGATTGTTGAAGCCTGCGATGAAGTGTTAGTGAAAGGCCGCTGCTTAGACCAATTCCCGTCTGATGTGTATCAAGGCGGTGCTGGCACATCGGTAAATATGAACACTAATGAAGTGATTGCTAACTTGGCGTTAGAAATTTTAGGCGAAGAAAAAGGCAAATACGACATCATCAATCCGATGGATCACGTTAATGCCAGCCAATCTACCAACGATGCTTATCCAACCGGTTTCCGTATTGCTGTTTATAACAGCATTATCAAATTAATCGATAAAATTGTTTATCTACAAACTGCCTTTGGAAATAAAGCCACTGAATTTGCCGATGTGTTAAAAATGGGTCGTACTCAATTACAAGATGCGGTGCCAATGACGCTCGGTCAAGAATTTAAAGCGTTTGCGGTGTTATTGGAAGAAGAGGTGCGAAACCTCAAACGTACTGCCGAATTACTGCTTGAAGTAAATTTAGGTGCAACCGCAATTGGTACAGGCTTAAACACCCCTGAAGGTTATTCGGCATTAGCAGTCAAATATTTAGCAGAAGTCACAGGGCTTCCTTGCTCACTTTCAGAAAACTTAATTGAGGCAACTTCTGACTGCGGAGCTTATGTAATGGTTCACGGCGCTTTAAAACGCACCGCAGTGAAACTCTCTAAAGTGTGTAACGACTTACGTTTACTTTCCTCCGGTCCACGTGCAGGTTTAAATGAAATTAACCTGCCGGAACTGCAAGCCGGTTCCTCTATTATGCCGGCAAAAGTCAATCCGGTTGTGCCGGAAGTAGTCAATCAAGTTTGTTTTAAAGTAATTGGTAACGACACCACCGTCACCTTCGCTGCAGAAGCCGGTCAACTACAATTAAATGTTATGGAGCCTGTTATCGGGCAAGCGATGTTTGAATCTATCGAACTACTTGCTAACGCCTGTATTAATTTACGTGATAAATGTATTGACGGCATTACCGCTAACCGCGAAATTTGCCAAAATTATGTCTTTAACTCAATTGGTATTGTAACTTACCTCAATCCATTTATCGGCCACCATAATGGCGATATTGTCGGCAAAATTTGTGCAACTACAGGTAAAGGCGTGAGAGAAGTAGTTTTAGAGCGAGGTTTACTCACCGAAGAGCAGTTAGATGATATTCTCTCTCTCGAAAACTTAATGAACCCGACTTACAAAGCTAAACGCTTTACTGAAGATGAATAATCTAAGCTAATAAACAAGCGGTCAAATTTGTAATATTTTTTGTAAATTTGACCGCTTGTCTTTATTTCTTATTCGCCTTTAACATCGCCATTAAGTTAGCAATATTAGCGGAAGATTTTTCCACTTTTTGTTGTTCGGTTAATGGAGTTTTATCCCGTTCCCACACCAAATCATCTTGTGGCAGTTCGAGCAAGAAGCGGCTTGGCTCAGGCTTGATGATTTCACCGTATTGGCGACGTTCTTTGCAGAGCGAAAAGGTTAAAGTTTGCTGTGCTCGGGTAATGCCAACATAAGCCAAACGGCGTTCTTCATCCACATTATCTTCATCCAAGCTGGTTTGGTGCGGCAGAATGCCCTCTTCCATTCCAATTAAAAATACGTGCGGAAATTCTAAGCCTTTTGAAGCATGCAGGGTCATAAGTTGAACTTGGTCAGCTTCATCATCATCTTCACCACGTTCGAGCATATCGCGTAAAGTCAAGCGATTCACTACTTGCACCAAATTCATTGGTTCTTCAATTTCATCGCCTTCGAGCATACCTTGTACCCACTCAAACAGCGTTTGCACATTACGGCTTTGCATTTCTGCCATTTTCGGCGTGGTAGCGGTTTCATACAAATAGGCTTCGTATTGAATCTTTGCCAAGAGATCTTTTACCGCTTCAATCGGGTCGGAACGTTCAGCTTGGTCAGCAATTTCTACAATCCAACGGGCGAAATCCTGCAAGGCTTGGTAAGGTTTTGGTGTTAAGCGTTGAATCAGCTCAAAATCAAAAATCGCTTCAAACAGGCTAACCTGCTTTTCATTGGCGAGCATCCCAAGTTTTTCTAAGGTTACCGCCCCGATTTCCCGTTTCGGTGTGTTTACAATGCGTAAAAAAGCGGCATCATCATCTTGATTTACTACCAAACGTAAATACGCCATCATATCTTTGATTTCGGCTCGGGCAAAAAATGAAGTACCGCCTGAAATTTTGTAGGGAATACGGTTTTGCATCAACAATTTTTCAAGCAAACGAGATTGATGGTTGCCTCGATACAAAATTGCATAATCTTTATATTTAGTCTTTTTCGAAAAACGATGAGCAATCAGCTCGCCAATAATTCGCTCGGCTTCATGCTCTTCATTCTTAGCTTCGATCACATTCAGCTTTTCGCCCTCGCCCAGCTCGGAGAAAAGGCGTTTGCTGAATAAATGGGCGTTGTTATCAATTAAAATATTGGCACAATGTAAAATCCGCTGGCTTGAGCGATAATTCTGTTCCAGCTTAATAACTTTTAAGTTGAAATCTTCTTGTAAGCGTTGCATATTCTCAGGCTTCGCACCACGCCACGAGTAAATGGATTGGTCATCATCACCGACCACCGTAAAATTTGGCTCATCGCCAACAATTAATTTAATCAACTCATATTGGCTGGTGTTAGTGTCTTGATATTCATCTACCAACAAATAGCGAATTTTTTGCTGCCAGCGGGCTTTTGCTTCAGGAAATTGGCGGAAAAGCAGCACAGGAAGCATAATTAAATCATCAAAATCTAACGCATTATAGGCTTTGAGCTGATTTTGATAGAGTTGGTAGAAATGGGAAAACACCCGCTCACGCTCGTCACGCACACGCGTAATAACCATTTCAGGGGAAAGTAAATCGTTCTTCCAATTTGAAATAGTGGAAATGAGCGTCTTGAGCAGTTCTTTATCTTCCGTCACATTTTCCGGTAACAAATGTTTGAGTAGGGCGATTTGGTCGTATTCGTCAAATAAGGTCATGCCTGATTTAAAACCGAGCAATTTATATTCACGTTTTAAAATCTCAAAACCTAGGGTGTGAAAAGTCGAAATCGTCAGCCCTTTGCTCTGTTCTTTGCCGATAGAATGAGCCACCCGCTCACGCATTTCACGGGCAGCTTTGTTGGTAAAAGTGACCGCCGCGATTTGTTTAGGCGAATAGCCACAATGTGCAATTAAGTGAGCGATTTTATTAATAATCACCCGAGTCTTGCCCGAGCCTGCTCCGGCTAAAACAAGACAAGCTCCTTTGGTATATTCCACTGCTTGTTGTTGTTGAGAATTGAGTTTCATTGAATTATTGTTCTTTTTTATATTGATAGCCTATTTTAACGAAAAGCAAACAAGCGGTCTATTTCCTTGCGAAATTTGCAAAATTTTTGCTAAAAATGACCGCTTGTAAAAGGTAAGAAAAATCCTTAAAAAGTAAATTTTTCCTTTCATTCTTCCCCCTTTAGCTATATTATTATCAATTGATTTTTTGGGGGCAAAACGCCTAATTTGATTAGTCCTTTTCTTTTTGATTTAAGGGAAAACAGCAGTAGATGGAAAAATTAGAACAAAAAGCTATCATCGAGCTTAAAAATGTAACAAAAAGCTACGGTAGTAAAACGATTCTTAAAAATTTAAATTTGACCATTAATGATGGTGAATTTTTAACAATTTTAGGCCCTTCAGGTTGTGGTAAAACTACCGCATTACGTTTAATTGCAGGTTTTGAAGATTTAACAGATGGCTCAATTATTCTTGATGGTCAAGATGTTTCTGATATTCCTGCGGAACAACGTCCTGTTAATACCGTATTCCAAAGCTATGCATTGTTCCCACATATGACTATTTTTGAAAATGTGGCATTTGGCTTACGTATGCAAAAAGAGCCGAATGCTGAAATTGAGCCTCGTGTAATGGAAGCATTACGTATGGTTCGACTTGAAGATAGAGCACAGCAAAAACCGGCTCAACTTTCAGGTGGTCAGCAACAACGTATTGCTATCGCTCGTGCGGTTGTAAACAAACCTAAAGTATTATTATTAGATGAATCTCTTTCGGCATTAGATTACAAATTACGTAAAGAGATGCAAAATGAATTAAAAGCATTACAACGCCAATTAGGTATTACCTTTATTTTCGTTACCCACGATCAGGAAGAAGCATTAACCATGTCTGACCGTATTATCGTGATGAACGGCGGTAAAATTGCTCAAGACGGCACACCTCGCGAAATTTACGAAGAACCCAGTAACCTGTTTGTAGCTCGTTTTATCGGCGAAATTAATGTTTTCGATGCAACGGTAATTGAGCGTGTCGATGCACAAAATGTGAAAGCAAATGTAGAAGGTCGCATCTGCAATATTAAAGTGGAAAATATGGATGTTCATCCAAACCAGAAACTAAAAGTGCTATTACGCCCTGAAGATATTGTGATCGAAGAGCTAGATGAAAATGAAAGTTCTAAAGCGATTATCGGTCATATTATTGATCGTAACTATAAAGGGATGACGCTTGAATCAAGCGTTAAGTTAGATCATAACGGCTTAAACGTATTAGTTAGCGAATTCTTTAACGAAGATGACCCGAATATTGACCACGAAGTCGGTCAAAAAGTGGCATTAACCTGGTACGAAGGCTGGGAGGTTGTGTTAAACGATGAAGGCGAATAGTAAGTTCCAAAATGGTGCGGTCTCTGCTATTTTCGGTTGGCTATTGCTTTTCGTATTAGTGCCGAACGTACTTGTTTTAATTATCAGTTTCTTAACAGAAAACCGTCAAAGCCAGTATTTCGTTGATTTTGCGTTTAGTCTTGAAGCATATAAATCATTATTCAACGATACCTATGCCACAGTATTGTGGAACTCGCTTTATATGGCGGGCATTGCTACATTTTTCTGTTTAATCATCGGTTACCCTTTTGCATTTATCATTGCAAAAATGCCGGCAAAAATCAGACCGTTTTTACTGTTTTTAGTGGTGTTACCATTCTGGACTAACTCACTCATTCGTATTTACGGAATTAAAATTTTCTTAGGTGTGAAAGGTGTCTTAAACGAAACATTATTATCGCTCGGATTAATTAGCGAGCCTTTACGTTTATTAAACTCTGAAATAGCGATTATTATCGGTTTGGTTTATATATTATTACCATTTATGATTTTACCACTGTATTCATCCATTGAGAAAATTGATCACCGTTTGCTTGAAGCCGCTAAAGACTTGGGAGCAAATGCTTTCCAACGCTTTATCAGAGTAACCATTCCTCTGACAATGCCGGGCATTGTTGCTGGCTGTTTATTGGTATTACTACCTGCAATGGGTATGTTCTATGTAGCAGACTTACTCGGTGGGGGTAAAACACCATTAGTCGGTAACATTATTAAGAGCCTATTCTTAAATACAAACCAATTTGCTTTAGGCTCTGCGGTAAGTATTGCATTAACAATTTTAATGGCATTGATGCTTTATGTTTACTATCGTGCAAATAAATTATTAAATAAAAAGGTGGAGCTTGAATAATGAAAAAGACATTTAGAAACCTTTTTATGTTCGTGGTGTTTGCGTATTTGTATATTCCAATCATCATTTTGGTAGTAAATTCATTTAATGCAGACCGTTTTGGTTTAAATTGGAAAGGATTTACTTGGAACTGGTACGAGCGTCTATTCAGTAATGACACTTTAGTACAAGCAACGATAAATTCATTAACCATTGCATTCTTTGCTGCGACATTCTCAACGATTTTAGGTGCTTTAACCTCAATTGCCCTTTATCGTTACCGTTTCCGTGGTAAAAAATTAGTGGGTGGTATGTTGTTTGTGGTGATGATGTCACCTGATATTGTGATGGCAGTGTCTATGCTCGTATTATTTATGATTTTGGGCATCAAACTTGGCTTTATCTCACTCTTAATTGCACATATTACATTCTGTTTACCTTATGTTGTGATTGCTATTTCATCACGCTTAAGTGACTTTGACGGCAAAATGTTAGAGGCTGCAAAAGATTTAGGGGCAAGTGAAGTCACTATTTTACGTAAAATTATTTTACCATTAGCCTTACCTTCAATTATTTCAGGCTGGTTATTAAGCTTTACGATTTCACTTGATGACGTTATCGTATCATCATTTGTGACCAGCCCAAGCTACGAAGTATTACCACTGAAAATCTTCTCATTGGTTAAAACCGGTGTAACCCCGGAAGTGAACGCACTTGCAACCATTATGATTATTTTCTCGTTAACTTTAGTAGTGCTAAGCCAATTAGTGGTGAGAAAAAAGGTATAATCCTCCATAAAAATTCAAGAAATAATAATCTGCTCTTTATAAAGTAACCACTTTGCAAAGAGCAGATTTTTTATGCCGGTCTTAGTACCGGATAATTAAAAATAACAAAAGCAAGGCAAAAGAAGATCAAAGCCATGTTTATATTTGTTAAACGGTTTTACTACAAAATAAAAAGAGAAAGGCATAGGCTCACGGCCTATGCCTTTCATTTGCAAAAAATTACTTAAATTCAACCGCTTGTATTTTGCATTAAAATTATGCTTTCTCTGCTTCAAAGCGTTCAAATGCCAATACTTTGCTTTCTAATTTTCTTAACGCTAATGTCATAATACCTGTAATTACAAGGTATATAACGCCTGCCATACCATAAATAGATAGAGCATCATATTCTGTACCATATAGCTGGCGAGCATATCCCATAATATCCATAATAGTAATGGTTGAGGCAAGCGATGTTCCCTTAAACACCAATACAATCTCATTACTATAAGATGGTAACGCACGTTTTAAAGCATAAGGAATCAAAATTTTAAGCGTATCTAGTCTGCTTAAACCTAAAGCAGCACAGGTCTCCCACTGCCCTTTTGGAATCGCCTTTACTGCTCCATGGAAGAGCAGTGTTGAGTAGGCAGCACTGTTCAGAGCTAATGCCAGCATAGCACAAAACCAAGCATCAGAAAGTACTGACCATAACGGGCTTTGTGTAATCCACTCAAACTGTCCGGGACCACTATAAATCAAGAAAAACTGAATCAATAATGGCGTGCCGGTAAATAAAGTAATAAAACCATTCACCAGCCATTTAAGAGGACGGTTTTCTAGTGAAAGAATAAATGTAAGTATAATAGCCAAAATAAAGGCAATAATTAATGCCACAAAGGTCAATTGAAGGCTTGTACCAATACCTTGTGAAATTTCAACTAAATAATCCCACAACATCAGGCAACTCCTCGCTCAAAACGGGTAAAGCGGGCTTCTAACAGCTTAATCACTCGTTGGCTGATAAGAGTGATCGCTAAATAAATAAGAGCAGCAATACCATACCAAGTAAAAGGTTGATGAGTATTCGCATTAATTAATTCCGACTGGCGCATTAAATCATCTACTCCAATCAAAGAAACCAAAGCGGTATCCTTTAATAATACTAACCACTGGTTGCTCAACCCCGGCAATGCATGTCTCCATACTTGTGGCATCACAATACGGATAAAAACTTGCGCACGACTTAATCCTAAAGCAGCACCTGATTCCCACTGTCCTAGTGGAATAGCCTTAATCGCTCCACGCAAAGATTGGGATGCATAAGCAGCAAAAATAATTCCAAGCGCAATAGAACCGCACCAAAATGCATTCAACTCTGCAAATTCATCCGTCATTAAGAAAATAATTTGGATTAATCCAAAATAAATGAGGAATACCACTAAAATTTCAGGTAAACCTCTTAATAATGTGATCATGACAGTTGTCGGCTTGCGGATGCAAGCAATCTTACTGGTTTCAAGTACCACAAATAAAATTGACAACAACATACCAATAAAAAGGCTTGCCACTGCAATCCCTAATGTCATCAAGGTTGCACTGGCAAGTAAGTTAAAAATATCAGAAGACATTATTTTCCTGCCATCCAAGTATTATAGATTTGCTCATATTTGCCATTGTTTTTAATAGTGGCTAATGCAGCATTTAATTTTTCTAACAATGCAGTATTGGATTTATTTACTGCAATACCATACCCATTACCAAAAAATGCCTTATCCACTACTTTCTCCCCCACAAACGCTAACTCTTTTTCAGTTTTTAACCATTCAGTTAATACAGGGGTATCACCAAATACCATATCAATACGACCATTTTTAAGATCTAATACTGCAGATTGTAAAGTAGCATAAGGTTTTAAATTATACTGTTTTGCATTTTTTGTTAAATACTGCTGGAAGGTTGTACCATTTTGCACACCCACGTTTTTTGCAGTTTCCGGTGTAAATTTACCTTTTACTGCCATGAAGCTAACCGAGTTTTCTAAGTACGGTTCTGTAAAAGAAACCTGTTTCTGACGAGCTTCGGTAATATCCATCCCCGAAATGATTGCATCGAAATTTTTAAATTTTAAGCCGGCAATCAAACTATCAAATGATTGTGTTTTAAATTGACACGTCGCTTTAATTTCTTCACATAATGCTTTGGCAATATCCACATCAAAACCAACAACCTCGCCTTTTTCATTAGTCATTTCAAAAGGTGCATAAGATGGTTCCATTGCAAAAGTAATAGTTTCTTGTGCGGAAGCGGAAAGAGAAGCTAATGCAATTGTTGAAGCTAAAAATAGTTTTTTCATTGTTGTGTCCTTATTTCTGTTTTAATTTACTCAGAATGAGATAAATACTGCGCAAACTGTTCCGTTTTAGGCTGTTCAAAGCAACTTGCATCCCCTTGCTCAATAATTGAGCCATGCTCCATATAAACGACTTTAGTAGCTACTTTACGCGCAACGCCAACCTCATGGGTTACGATAACTTGCGTAATACCTGTTTGTTGAAGCTCTTTAATAATATCAACAACTTGCGCTGTAATCTCAGGATCAAGTGCAGCGGTTGGCTCATCAAAAAGTAGCACTTGAGGCTGCATCATTAATGCTCTGGCAATCGCTACACGCTGCTGCTGTCCACCGGAAAGCTGTAATGGAAAACGCTCGGAAAACTCTGCTAAGCGCAAACGCTCTAAATGTACTTTTGCACGTGAGATTGCCTCTTCTTTACTTAATCCGAGCACTTTCATCGGAGCTTCGATTAAATTTTGCAGCACCGTTAAATGCGGCCATAAATGATATTGCTGAAACACCATACCTACTTCACGGCGTAATAAACTGACAGCTTTGTTGTCTGCTTTCGCTGTTAAGTCAAATTTATGGTTTGCAATTTCTAATGTTCCAGATTGAGGGACTTCAATAAGATTTAAAGTACGAATTAAAGTACTTTTTCCTGCACCACTCGGCCCTAATAAAACTACAGTATCGCCTTTTTCAATCTCTAAATTAATGTCAAATAAGGCTTGATTTGAACCATAAAAAAAATTGACATTTTGAATACGAATTGCCATTCGTTAAAATCCTATTACACTTTTAAATAATGAATGAATACTAATTATTTTTGCATAACTATGCAATTAATTTTTCATTATATTGCAATATTTTTACAAAAAATAACCGCTTGCTAAACCAAACCTAGGCAAGCGGTCGAATTTCTCCAGAATTTTGTAATTTATTCCGCTATAATTTGTCATATTTATTAATGTTAAACTATCCTCAAGAGTCTAAGATTACTATGATTAAATATTTTTTGTCCATTTTCCTTAGTATATTGATGATTCAACCTGCCTATGCAGGCCTCTTTTCATCTAAAAATGAATTTCTAAAATCAGAAGATGCTTTTGTCTTTTCATTAGGCCAGCGAGAAAATAGCCTTTTACTAAATTGGCAAATTGCAGAAGGTTATTATCTTTATAAGAAAGAAATTAAAATTACGCCTCATAATATAACTATTGGCGAGCCACAATTCCCACAAGCTGAACAACATAATGATGAGTTTTTGGGACAGGTAGAAATATTCCGCAACCAATTACAAGTATCGCTTCCTCTTTTAGAATCTCAAGATAATGCAGTTATAGCGGTGGAATATCAAGGCTGTACTAAAGGTTTCTGCTACCCACCGGAAAAATTAGAACTTACCTTAAATACTATTATTCCAAGTGAACAAGCCGCCGAAGAGACACAAAATATTATAGACTCCAATCAAAATAAGTTAGCAGAAGAATTATCCAGCAATAAATTTTCTATATTTTGGTTTTTTGTTTTAGGCTTAGGTTTAGCTTTTACTCCTTGCGTATTACCAATGTTACCGCTCTTATCTGCGATTATTATTGGTAATCAAAATCGCCCTTCTTCAACCAAAGCATTATTACTCAGCATAGCTTATGTGCAAGGTATGGCTATTACTTATACTTTATTAGGTTTAATCGTAGCGGCAATCGGTTTACCTTTCCAAATAGCATTGCAAAGCCCGCCTGTTCTAATCGGATTAGCAATTGTATTTACACTTTTAGCCTCTTCAATGTTTGGACTCTTTGAATTGCAACTACCTAATTCATGGCAACAAAAGTTAAATTTATTAAGCCAAAAACAACAAGGCGGCGCTTTTGGTAGTGTCTTTTTAATGGGTATGATCGCAGGACTAATTGCCTCACCTTGCACTTCCGCACCACTTTCAGGCGCATTGCTCTATGTTGCACAAAGTGGCGATTTAATAACCGGCGGGCTAGCACTTTATCTGCTTGCATTGGGCATGGGTATTCCATTGATTCTTATCACCCTATTTGGCAATAAAATTCTGCCGAAATCGGGAGACTGGCTATTAAACGTCAAAACTGCATTTGGTTTTGTTATGCTTGCCTTACCTATATTTTTAATAACACGTGTTTTGCCAAACCATTATGAACCGTTTCTATGGTCTGCCTTAGCAATAGCTTTTTTGATTTGGTTATTTGAGCTGATTCCATCTAGCTCTATCCTAAAAAGAGTCTTTAAAGTGATATTGTTAATAGGCTTAGCTTTATCAGCAAAACCTTGGGCAGACTTAGTTTGGGGAGGGTCAAAAATACAGATTGAAAATGCTCAACATTTACAATTAGAACGTATTCAATCACTTGCCGATTTGGAAGAAAAACTGACCGCTTCTAAAGGCAAAAAAGTGATGCTGGATCTCTATGCCGATTGGTGCGTTGCATGTAAAGAGTTTGAAAAATATACTTTTACTGATGCCAAAGTACAAGAAAAGTTAAGTGAAATGGTAGTGCTACAACTGGATATGACTAAAAACTCAGACGAAAACTTTGCGTTTATAGAACGTTTTAAGATACAAGGTTTACCTACCATCTTGTTTTTTGATGAAAACGGCAAAGAAATGACCCAATCTCGAGTAACCGGCTTTTTAGATGCAGATGGATTTTTACGCTGGCTAAATCAGCTATAGAAAATTAAGAGGAACACAATGAATCAAGACCATCATAAAATTGAAGATATTATCCGAATATTTGATGAATGCTTTGCAACAGAATATAACACTCGTTTAGAGCGAGGTGAAGATTATCCGATTTATTTACCTGAATATATTGATGAAGATGGAATCAAAAGTGAGCGACCTTATAACGTGATTCTATTTGCGCACGGCTATTACAGCAGTGCCTTACACGAAATCTCACATTGGTTGGTTGCAGGTGCCGAACGCCGTAAATTAGAAGATTTTGGTTATTGGTATGAACCGGACGGACGCTCTGCCGAACGCCAACGGGAATTTGAAAGTGTAGAAGTTAAACCACAAGCGATTGAATGGGTTCTCGCCACCGCTGCAGGTTTTCGCTATTTTGCAAGTAGCGACAATCTGACTGGTAATCCGGGAGATAATTCCGCCTTTAAGCAAGCGGTGTATGATCAAGTTAAAATATATGCGGAGAGAGGATACTTACCAAAACGGGCAGAGGCACTACGTAAAGCACTCTGCGAATTTTATGGTACACCTGATGTGATTGATTTATCACAGTTTGATATTGAGCGAATTTAATTCGCAAAAAATTGTGCTTTTTTAACCGCTTACACCTCACCATTAACGAAAAAAGCAGAGATATTATCTCTGCTTTCTCTTTAAATTGCAGCTGTAACGACAATTTCCACTTTCCAGTTTGGGTTAGCTAATTTTGCCTCTACTGCTGCTCGTGACGGAGCATTATTTTCAGCAACCCATTCATCCCATGCTCGGTTCATTTCCGCATAATCTGCCATATCTTGCAAATAAACCGTTGCCATTAAAATTTTACTTTTATCCGTATTCGCTTTTGCCAGCCACTTATCAATCTCAGCTAAAGTCTGCTGGGTTTGGGTGTAAATGTCGGCATTTTCATCCAGAGGCACTTGCCCTGCCAGATATGCCACTCCGTTATACACTGCCATTTCCGAAAAACGGCTACCTACTTCAAAACGTTGAATCATAACCTTCCCCTATTTTTTAACACATTGACCTTTATAAGTCTTATGCCCTTTTATCTCTTGTTTAATATCCATTTCGGTATTATCGAAATCGGTTACCGTTAATTCAATAGTTTTATTGCTATCCTTTTCAGAAAGCGTGTTAAACAAGCTATCTTCGTATTGCTGCAATTCACTGTCGCGTTGCAGTTCCGCCCACACATTCGCATTGTGGTTGCGTTGAATGGATTCCGCTAACACACGGTAAACAATGCGGCTATTTTTAAGTGTCCAACGACCGCTATTCTGCACAGTATAAATAAAAATCGGCTTTTGCATTGGATAGTGGATAGAGCCCTGCCCTAACACATTACCGTTTGCGGCAAATTTGAGATTATCCACAGTGCGGATATTAAAATCATCATAATCAATGGTGCAACGCCAATCCCCCACCAGCTGGTTAGAATTGGAAACGCTTGAGGAGCAGCCGGTTAATGCGACTACGGATAAACCTAAAAAAATTAACTTTTTCATACTCTGTCTAAAAAAATCAAGCGGTTAAATTTGCAAAAAATTTTACGAATTCGACCGCTTGTAACTTAAATTATTCTACTTTTACAATCCAGCCTTCCGGTGCTTCTAAATCACCAAACTGAATACCGGTTAATTCTGCATATAAGCGACGGGTAATCGGGCCGACTTCGGTTTCGGAATAGAAGACGTGGAAATTGTCTTTATGCTGAATACCACCAACAGGAGTAATCACCGCAGCGGTACCACAAGCACCTGCTTCTACAAATTGGTCTAGTTGGTCAATATAAACATCGCCTTCAACCGCCTCCATACCTAAACGTTCTTTTGCGATATGTAATAAAGAATATTTGGTGATACTTGGTAAAATCGACTCGGAAATCGGGGTGATAAATTTATTATCTTTAGTAATACCAAAGAAATTCGCCGCCCCTACTTCTTCAATTTTAGTGTGAGTTTTCGGATCTAAATAAATCGCATCGGCAAATTTACGCGTTGATGTGCCTTGATCTACTGCTAATTCATGTGGCAATAAACTCGCTGCATAGTTACCGCCCACTTTCACTCCGCCTGTTCCCATTGGGGCTGCACGGTCGTATTCGGTGGTAACAAAGTTAGAGGGTGCTAAACCGCCTTTAAAATAAGCGCCTACAGGGCAGCAGAATACAGAAAAGATAAACTCAGGAGCAGCTCTTACGCCAATATTTTCACCTACACCGATTAAAAACGGACGCAAATAGAGCGTTGCTCCTGAGCCGTAAGGCCCTAGCCATTCTTGGTTAGCTTTCACCACTTCTTTACAGGCACGAATAAATAATTCGGTCGGCACGCGTGGCATTAATAAACGATCCGCGGTACGTTGCATCCGCTCTGCATTTTGGTCTGGGCGAAATAGGTTAATTGAGCCGTCTTTACAATGATAAGCTTTTAAGCCCTCAAAACATTGCTGTCCGTAATGTAATGCGGTTGAGCCTTCGTGAATGTGTAATACGTTATCTTGTGTTAATTCGCCTTCATTCCATTTGCCATCTTTCCAGTGTGCAATGAAACGGTAATCTGTTTTAATATAAGAAAAGCCTAAATTTGCCCAATCTAAATCTTTTAATGCCATGTTGTGTCCTTTTATTTTATGTTGCGAAATAATTTCATCATTCTAAAACAAAATTACAAACTAGGTAATAATTTTCCATAAAATTAAATGAAAAAATTAAGGCCCTTAATAAAATTAAGAGCCTTAACAATTATATTTCAATTAAGCAGGTTGTTTTGCTGCTGTCGCTTTTAATAATTCCTGAAGTTCGCCTTTTTGGAACATTTCTAATACGATATCACAGCCACCGATTAACTCTCCCTCCACCCATAATTGTGGGAATGTCGGCCAGTTAGCAAATTTTGGTAATTCCGCACGAATATCCGGATTTGCTAAAATATCTACATAACCAAATGGCACTTGGCAGTTAATAACTGCTTCAACCGCACGGGCAGAGAAACCGCAAGATGGGAATTTTGGGGAGCCTTTCATATAAAGCAGAATTGGGTTTTCACTAATTTGTTTTTTAATTTTATCGATAGTTTCCATTTATGTTCACCTTAAGATAATAGAATTTTTATAAAATAGTTGAGTAATTGTATCAGAATTAGATATCAACAGAAATATGTTTAAAGCGTAATATCACGTCTTCCTGCAAAAGAATGCGAAAGTGTTGTACCGTCCACCATTTCTAGTGAGCCTCCAACAGGTACACCATGAGCGATTCGAGTTGCTTTAACATTATACATTTTGCACATTTCAGCAATATAATTTGCTGTAGCATCCCCTTCAATTGTTGGATTGGTCGCTAAAATTACCTCATGAAAAGATTCATTTTCCAAACGTTGTTGCAGTAAATCCAGCCCAATTTCACGAGGTCCAATACCATCGATAGGTGATAAATGCCCCATCAGCACAAAATAACGCCCGGAAAACTGCCCGGTCTGCTCGATGGCTTGAATATCTTCCGGCATTTCCACCACGCAAAGCTGGCCGCTCATTTGACGCCTTGGATTTTTGCAAATGGCACATTCCTCTTCTTCAGTAAAGGTTCGACAAGATTGGCAATGCCCAATATGGCTCATAGCTTCGTTTAATGCCTTAGCCAAAGCCACACCGCCTGAACGATTACGCTGAAGTAGATGATACGCCATTCGCTGTGCCGATTTTGGCCCAACACCGGGTAAAGCACGTAGGGCTTCCATCAAATTTTCAAGTAAAGGACTGGTTTGCATAATTAGAACGGAAATTTCATTCCCGGCGGTAATTGCATACCTGAAGTAACGCTTGCCATTTTTTCTTTTTGCATTTCATCAGCACGGCGAACCGCATCATTAAAGGCTGCAGCCACTAAATCTTCCACCATCTCTTTATCATCTTCCATTAAAGATGGATCAATTTCAATACGACGGCAATTATGAGCACCGTTAATAGTCACTTTAACTAAACCAGCACCGGATTCACCCGTTACTTCTAACTGTGCAATCTCTTTTTGCATTTTTTGCATACGCTCTTGCATTTGTTGAGCTTGCTTCATCAAGCCGCCTAAACCGCCTTTTCCGAACATAATTTTTTCTCCATTTAGCTATAAAAATAAACGGCTCATTTTACTGAACGCACTTCTAATCTGCAAGCGGTTAATTTTTACAATTTTTTTGCAAAAATTGGTAGAATAGCGTTTCTTTTGATTACCGATACATTCACTATGGCTTTAACCCGTTTATTAATAAACCACTTCCGCAATATCCAAAATGCCGACTTGACATTTAGCCCGCATTTTAACTTTTTAGTAGGGGCAAACGGCAGTGGTAAAACCAGCCTGCTGGAAGCGATTTTTTATCTCGGACACGGGCGTTCGTTTAAAAGCCATATCAGTAACCGTATCATCAATTATGATAGTGATGATTTCGTGCTACACGGCAAAATTGATGAAGCTCAGCACTCATGGTCGGTCGGTATTCAAAAATCACGCTCGGGCGATACCACCCTTAAAATCAACGGTGAAGACGGCAATAAAATAGCCGATCTTGCCCATTTATTACCGATGCAAGTCATCACCCCCGAAGGCTTAACACTGTTAAACGGTGGCCCAAGCTATCGCCGTGCCTTTTTGGATTGGGGATTATTTCATCAACACACCGATTTTTACACCTATTGGACAAACTTACGCCGTTTATTGAAACAGCGAAATTCTGCTTTGCAACAAGTGCGGTCTTATCAAGAATTAAAAGCGTGGGATATTGAGTTGGTGAAAACCACTTATGCGGTAAGTGAAATGCGAGCCGAATACGCTGAAGCCCTACGCCCCGAAATTGAAAAAACCTGCCAATTTTTCTTGCCTGAAATTGAAATCGGCTTGAGTTTTCATCAAGGTTGGGAAAGAGGTACGGATTATGCGGAGATTCTTGCCCAAGGTTTTGAACGGGATAAAACCCTTGGTTATACGATGATTGGGGCACAAAAAGCGGATTTCCGCTTTAAAGCCAACGGACTGCCGGTGGAAGATGTGCTTTCTCGCGGGCAACTTAAATTACTTATGTGTGCCTTACGCCTTGCTCAAGGGGAACATTTGGTCGCCCAAAAACAACGCCAATGTTTGTTTCTTATAGATGATTTTGCTTCAGAATTAGACCCAACCAAACGTGAACTTCTCGCCCACCGACTAAGAGAAAGTGGCTCACAGGTGTTTGTAACAGCAATCACTCAAGATCAACTTAACCAAATGCAGTGGCAAGACAGACAAGATGACTGTTTGTTTGAAGTACATCAGGGACTCATCAGCCCTAGATAACAAAAAACGCATTGTAAGTACAATGCGTTTTCTAACCTTATCTTCTAGAGTCATGAGCTTGTTGCAACAAGACCCGGCTCTCTTTTAAAAATTGCTCGGAATAATCCCCAAACCAATGATGTACCTCTTCAAATGCTTGAATGAAGGCAGCCTTATCGTTGCGTTTGAAGAAATCCAAACTTTGTTCAAAGCTCTCTTTCAATGCTTCAATTACTTTTATATTTTCCGGTTTATCGGAAATAATATCTGCATATAAACTGCCGTCTTGAGCAAACAAACGCCCGATCATCGCCAATTCTAAACGGTAAATCGGTGAAGATAAGGCTAGAAGCTGTGAAAGCTGAACTGGCTGGCGAGAAAGATGCAAACCAAAAGCAAAGGTAGAAAAGTGGCGTAATGCCTGAATATAGGTCATTGCATTATCATGTTCTTCCGCCTCAATTTGCTCTATTTTGGCTCCCCAAATTTTCATCTGCTCAAGTAGCCACTCGTAACGTTCCGGGAATCGCCCGTGGCAACAGGCAATCACCTGTTTGGCAAGGCTTGCGACATCAGGACCGAACATCGGGTGTAAGCCCACTGCTGCCCCGCGATGGATTTCCAACATTTTTTTCAGCGGTTGAGTTTTGACCGAGGTTAAATCCGCCAAAATCATTTTTTCGGTTAAATACGGCTGTAAACGCTCAATGGTTGCTATAGTGTCGGCAATCGGCACACATATAATCACTAAATCCGTGTTGGCTAAAATAGAGGTGGCATTATCCCAATCATTACGCCCCAAAGCTTCCACTTGATAGCCGGAGAGCGTTAAATAGTGAGCAAATAATCCGCCTAATTTACCCTTACCGCCAACAATCACAATTTTTTGAATGTTTGGATTAACCGTTTTAAAACCGTGCTTATTTTCGTTGCTGTAAGATTCCCGCATCACACGGCGAAGCACATCTTCAATTAAATCTGCGGAAATGCCTTTATTCTCAGCCTCATCTCGGCGGGCGGAAATCATTGCGGCTTCACGGTCAGGGGCATAGACAGGAATACCGTGTTCTGATTTCACTTTACCGACTTCTGCCACCAAGGACAAACGCTCAGCAAGCAGTTCAATAAGTTGTTGATCGACTTGGTCGATTTTTTCACGCAACGGGGCTAATGGGTTCATATTTCTTAACTCAAAATAAAATACAAGCGGTCAAAAAAGCATAATTTTTTGCAAATTTACTGATTGCGTAATTTCTCTGCGAAATTCGTTAATAAACTCTCGGTAGTTTCCCAGTCAATACAGGCATCAGTAATGGAAACCCCATATTTCATCTCACTAAACGGCTGTTCTGATGCTTGGTTACCTGCATTTAAATGGCTTTCAATCATCAAGCCGATAATAGAAGTATTGCCCGCTAATAATTGCGCTAACACATTTTCGGCAACGAGCGGCTGGCGGCGGTAATCTTTATTGGAATTACCATGGCTACAGTCGATCATAATCGCAGCCGGCAAGTTTGCTTTACGCAGGGCTTGCTCGCATTCATCAACATATTGCTTTTCAAAATTTGGCACTTTACCGCCACGTAAAATGACGTGTCCGTCCGCATTGCCTTTGGTTTTAAGCAAAGTAACCTGCCCTTTTTGGTTGATTCCGATAAAGCTATGGCTCTGTGATGAAGATTGCATCGCATTTAACGCGACCGCTAAACCACCATCCGTACCATTTTTAAAGCCCACTGCCATGGATAAACCTGAAGCTAATTCGCGGTGTGTTTGCGATTCGGTGGTTCTCGCCCCAATTGCCGACCAGCTGAATAAATCCGCTAAATATTGTGGCGTCATCGGGTCTAGGGCTTCGGTTGCAAGCGGTAAGCCAAGTTCGGCTAATTCCAAGCAGAGCTTACGCCCAACACGTAAGCCAGTTTCGATATCAAATGAACCGTCCATTTTTGGATCATTAATTAAGCCCTTCCAACCGACTGTCGTGCGCGGCTTTTCAAAATAAACACGCATAACAATATAGAGCTTATCGCTTAATTTATCTGCCAAAGCTTTTAATTTTTTGCCGTATTCAATAGCCGCTTTGGTATCATGAATCGAACAAGGGCCGATAACGATTAACTGACGTTTATCACGTCTATGGATAATATCAGAAATTTCTTTACGCGAGGTTTCAATCTGCTTGCGTAAATGTTCTGGCAATGGAAATTCTTGTTTTAGTTCTTGGGGAGTTAATAAAATCTTCTCATCTTTAATGTTGACGTTGTGTACACTGTCCTGATTGAATACGGTGTTCATTTTTATTTCCTTATGTAAAATTTTTAATACACTCACTTTACAGCTTTATTTTTAAAGTTTCAACTATTTTTTCTTTCACGGCCTCTACCGTAATTTTTTCCATCCAATCTTTTCCCTTTGCTTTAGTTGCCCAAGCCAATTGTTGCCAAGGTTTGCCATAACTTTTTAAAATTGCCTCATCATACACCGATACCACTTTATCCAAATCTTGATAAGGGCCAGTTCGTCTTGGGTTATGAATCGCATAAAGTCCAATAACAGGCGTATGCTGAGAGGTCGCAATATGTGCCGGGCCAGAATCAGACGAAATCACTAAATCCACTTTCTGAATCACCGCAGCTAATTGTTTTAGTGTCGTTTTTCCTGCAATATTTTGGCATTTTGGCGAGAGTTGTTGAATTTTAGCAGCAGTTTCTAATTCATAAGCAGAAGGAGATCCCGCAACAATTACATTAATATTTTGCTCAATCAACCAATTTGCGATTTCCGCATAACGTTCAGGCAGCCAATCTTTCTCTTTTTTGCTAGAACACGGTGCAATCAGTACATTTTTCCTTTCTGAATCAATTAGTTGGCTAGCAAAAGTTAAATCAGCCTGACTAACAGGCAAATGCCATGTGGCGGATAAATCGGTGACTCCAATCGCTTTAGCAAACATCATTTGTCCATCTAAAACGTGTGGTGAGTCTGTTATTTCTACTTTTTGATTGGTAAACAACCACTGCCCTTCTCTGGCTCGATCTTTATTAAAACCTATTTTTTTCTTGGCTTTAATTCCTAATGAGAGTATTGAGGCTCGAAATGCCGTTTGCAAATTTAATAGAAAATCAAACCGCTTGTGGGAAAGTTGCTGCCATAGTGTAAACATTCCTTTCCATCCTGCTTTTTTATCGTAAGGAATGAGTGTTACATTTGGAATATCTTTCATTAAAACAGCTTCGGTTTTGCCAATAATCCAGCTGATTTCAGCTGTTGGGTAATGACGCTGAATAGCTTGAATAACAGCAAGCGTATGGCATACATCACCAATAGCAGATAAACGCAGAATACAAATAGAAAGAGGTTTAGAATTCATACAGATTACATCAGTTAAAAATCATTGTTTTATATTAAGACATAAAAAAATCCACGTAAATTCTTACGTGGATTTTTATTTCAAAAGTTTAAATTATTCAACTCTTAAAATACGGCAAGTGTTTGTACCACCGGCTCTTAGTTCATCACCGTGAGTTAAAAGCACTAATTCACCGGTTAATAAATAACCTTGCTCTTTTAATGTCGCAATCGCTTTTTTTGCACCTTCCATTGTACGGCTCTCTTCATTGTAATATACCGGTGTTACACCACGGTAAAGAGCAGAGAGATTCAAGGCTTTTTGATTACGAGACATAGCATAGATAGGCAAGCCTGAGCTGATACGGCTCATTAATTTTGCCGTTTCACCAGAATGTGTTAATGAAACGATAGCAGAAACACCTTCTAAATGGTTTGCCGTATACATTGCAGACATTGCAACAGCTTCGTCAATAGACTTAAATGAACCTTCCATACGATGGCGAGAGATATTAATACTTGGCATAGTTTCCGCACCTAAGCACACTTCAGCCATTGATCTTACCGTTTCAACCGGATAATCACCGTTTGCCGTTTCGCCGGAAAGCATTACCGCATCAGTACCATCTAATACCGCGTTAGCAACGTCCATCACCTCTGCTCGGGTCGGCATTGGTTTTTTGATCATAGATTCCATCATTTGCGTTGCAGTAATAACAACACGGTTTAATTTACGTGCTCGGCGGATTAAACGTTTTTGAACACCAACTAATGCCGCATCACCGATTTCAACACCTAGGTCACCACGAGCAACCATCACAACATCTGCACCTAAAATGATGTCATCCATTGCCTCTTCGGTGGCAACAGTTTCTGCACGTTCAACTTTAGCAACGATTTTCGCGTCTAAACCGGCTTCTTTCGCTAATTCACGAGCATAGTGTAAGTCTGCGCTTGATTGTGGAAATGAAACCGCTAAGTAATCTACTCCAATTTTTGCTGCTAATTTGATATCTTCTTTATCTTTCTCTGTTAATGCTGGGGCAGATAAACCACCACCTAATTTATTGATCCCTTTGTTATTCGATAGCGGACCGCCAACAGTCACTTCAGTATGAACTTTCATTCCTTCAACTTCTAATACTTTAAGTTGAACATTACCATCGTCTAATAAAAGAATATCACCCGGCACAACATCATTTGGAAGGTTTTTATAATCTAAACCTACTGCTTCTTGGTAGCCTTCACCACGAGGTAAATCTGCATCTAAGGTAAATTTATCACCGATATTTAAGAAAATTTTTCCATCTTTAAATGTAGACACACGAATTTTAGGACCTTGAAGATCACCAAGAATCGCAACATGACGGCCTAATCTTGATGCAATTTCACGCACTTTATTAGCACGTTCAATGTGATCTTCAGGCACACCATGAGAGAAGTTCATACGAACCATGTTCGCACCGGCTGCAATAATTTTTTCTAAAGTATTGCCACGGTCCGTTGCAGGCCCCATTGTACAAACAATCTTGGTTCTTCTGAGTTTTCTAGACATTATTTGACTCCGTAAATGAATTTGAAATATAAGTTAAAATCTTTCTAAACATATTGATTATGCTTTAAACGGCGTTCATTATACGCTTAAATTGCAAGAGTTTAAATACAAACAGAAGGAGAAAGTGATGAATATTTGGATTATGCGACATGGGGAAGCCGGTTTTAATGCACCGAATGATGCAGCTCGTTCTTTAACCGACTCCGGCATAAAAAGCATTGGATTACAAGGGCAATGGCTAGGGCAACATTTAATTAATCAAAACATCCAATTAGATAAAATTATCGTTAGCCCCTATTTAAGAGCTCAGCAAACACTTGAGCAACTCATTTTAGGTATGCAAGCGGTTAAATTTTCACAAAATTTTGCTACTATCACTGAAATCTGGGATGAAATCACACCTGATGGTAATCCATATACGGTAGAAAACTATCTGGACTTTTTACGCAATGAGGGAGCAAAACAGGTTTTGGTTATTTCTCATCTACCACTGGTATTCGATCTAGCTCTCTCATTAACTCATCATCAAGCCAATATTGCCTTTCAAACTGCTACCATCGCAGAAATTGACTGGCACCAAACACAAGGCAACCTGATTCAGGTTAAATACCCTTAATTTAATTATTTTGGGGATGTCAATAGAAATATTTTCAATATTTTTGCAAATTGTCCAATTTATAGGCTTCCAAAATGATTAAAAAATGCGTATCATACGCCCCCTCAAGTCAGCAAAAGCTGATAATTAGCTTATATAAGAAGTACGGTATTTGCCGTACTTTTTATTTGGATATATTTCTGGTTAAAATTACTTCAAATTTGTTAATAAAAGGTTAAAAATGCAAATAGGACAATATGTAATAAAAAACCGTATTTTCCTTGCACCTATGGCAGGTATTACTGACCAACCTTTTCGGCGTTTATGCCACCAACTTGGTGCAGGCTTAACCTTTTCAGAAATGATGTCCACTAACCCTGATGTATGGCATACTGAAAAATCAAGATTGCGTTTAGCACATCATGAAGAAATCGGTATCAATGCTGTACAAATTGCAGGATCAGATCCGGCTGAAATGGCTGAAGCTGCAAAAATAAATGTTGAGTATGGTGCCGATATTATTGATATTAATATGGGCTGCCCGGCGAAAAAGGTCAATAAAAAAATGGCAGGCTCCGCTCTGCTACGTGAACCGGAATTAGTCGCTCAAATATTAGATGCTGTAGTGAATGCTGTGAATGTGCCTGTAACGCTAAAAATTAGAACAGGCTGGGATCCGGAAAATAGAAATTGTCTTCAAATTGCTAAAATCGCAGAGCAAGCAGGTATTGCTGCATTAACTATTCATGGACGTACTCGCAGCTGTTTATTCAATGGCGAGGCTGAATATGAGAGTGTCAAAGCGGTAAAGCAAGCAATTTCAATCCCTGTAATAGCTAATGGAGATATTACCTCTGCAGACAAGGCAAAGTTTGTCCTTGACTATACTCATGCCGATGCGGTCATGATTGGTAGGGGCAGTTTTGGGAATCCTTGGTTATTTAAGGAAATTAATGATTTTTTTGAAACCGGACAATATTCAAGCTTGACCAAAGATGAAAAATATCAATTAATGTTTAAGCATATTGAAGACCTGCACCTCTTTTATGGTGAAGAAAAAGGTTATCGAATCGCAAGAAAACATGTTGGTTGGTACATTGAACAATTACAGCCGGAATCAAATTTTAAACGCACTTTTAATACATTAAGCTCGACTCACGAGCAACTTAATGCATTAGAAGATTTTGTTAAATCGATTCGTTAGAATCTTAAGAATAAACGTTGGATAGAAAAAAATGTTAGAGCAACAACCTACACAAAACCCATTAACAGTAACCATGTTAAATGCACAAGCACAGCAAGTCAGCAAACCGCTTCGTGACAATGTGAAAGCTGCATTAAAAAACTATTTATCTCAATTAAATGGCGAAGATCCAACAGAATTATACGAATTAGTATTATCTGAGATCGAACACCCGATGTTAGATATGGTGATGCAATATACACGTGGTAACCAAACTCGTGCTGCAACAATGCTCGGTATCAACCGTGGTACATTACGCAAAAAATTAAAAAAATACGGTATGGGTTAATTACCATTTAAATCCGAATAAAAAATCCACTTTCAATGAAAGTGGATTTTTTTGTTTTAATCACAAGGTAATATTTTTATAGCTAAACCACCGGTGGAGGTCTCACGGTATTTCGCATTCATATCCTTACCTGTTTCATACATCGTTTCGATAACCTTATCCAAGCTCACTTGTGGACGGGTTGTACGACGTAAAGCCATACGGCTGGCATTAATTGCTTTCACTGATGCAATTGCATTTCGCTCAATACAAGGCACCTGTACCTGTCCGCCCACAGGATCGCAAGTTAATCCTAGATTATGCTCCATCCCGATTTCAGCAGCCATACAAACCTGATCTGCTGTTCCCCCCATAATTTCGGTTAAAGCAGCCGCTGCCATTGAACACGCAACACCAACTTCGCCTTGACATCCTACCTCTGCACCGGAAATGGAGGCATTCATCTTATAAAGTGAACCAATTACACTTGCTGTAAGCAAATAGCGCTCTATTGTTTCGGTATTAAGTGGGGAAATAAATTTTTCATAATACGCCAAAACTGCAGGCACAATGCCACAAGCACCGTTAGTCGGAGCAGTAACCACTCTTCCCCCCGCCGCATTTTCTTCATTTACCGCTAAGGCAAACATATTTACCCAGTCAATAATCTGCATCGGGTCAATATTAAACTTACTGTTTGCCTCCAATGTACGACGTAATGAGCAAGCACGGCGAGCCACTTTTATTGGTCCGGGTAATAACCCTTCGGTATGTATACCTCGTTGGATACAAGCTTCCATCGTTTGCCAAATTTTAGCCAAATAGGCAGAAATTTCTTCTTTACTGTGAAGGGCTAATTCATTTTTCCACACCACAGAAGAAAGCGGTAAGCCATTTTCGCTACAATGTGCCAATAGGTCTGCTGCATTTTTATAAGGAAAAGGTACTGTTATCGCACTTTCTTGGACTTTGCCAAAGTTCGCCTCATCGACAATAAAACCACCACCAATGGAGTAATAAGTATTTTCAAAGAGTAAATTTTGCCCCTCAAAAGCACTAAACTTAACGCCATTTTCGTGTAGCGGTAAAAAATCACGATGAAAAGGCATATCCTCAAAGAAATCAAAAGTAATTACTTTCGGCTGCTGACTATTTTCAGCTAAGGTTAACTGCTTAGTTGATTTTAAATCAGCGACGGTTTGCTCAATACGTTCAATATCAACATTATGCGGAAGGTAGCCCATTAGCCCCATAATAATAGCAGTATCTGTATTATGCCCACGTCCTGTTAACGAGAGAGAGCCATAAACATCAACACGCAAGCGGTCAATTTTTGCTAAAAATTTACGATTAAGTAAGTCATCAACAAATTCTTTCGCCGCTTTCATCGGCCCAACAGTATGGGAACTGGACGGTCCGATTCCCACCTTAAACATATCAAAAACACTAATCATAAACACATACTTAAATAAATAATAAAAATAAGGGCGTCATTCTACATGGATTAAAGTAATCCGTACACTATCGCTGAAATAGCTATACAGCCCATTACAAAAACAAAAGCATTACTAAATAGATTTTTAAAGCGAGCTAATGCCGGCACTTTGTAAACCGCATAAACAGGCATAATAAACAGAATCATCGCAATAATAGGTCCACCTAAACTTTCAATAAAACCTAAAATACTTGGGTTAATCGTTGCGACAATCCATAAGACGACTAAAAAAACCACCGCAGTAATTTTACGGAATTTGCTTGGTTCAATCGGGTGCTCACGCATTTGGTTGACTAATCCTTCTAATCCCTCACGAGCCCCTAAGTAATGCCCGAAGAATGAGCTACCGATTGCTAAAAAGGCAACGAAAGGACCAAAATAGGAAATAATCGGATTATCAAATTTATTCGCTAAATAAGACAAAATCGAAATATTTTGTACTTTTGCTTGGGCCAATTCTTCAGGCGTGAGTGTAAGCACACAGCTAAACACGAAGAACATCACAAATAATACTAAAATAAAGGCTGTTGAACGTAATACCTTACTTGCCTCAATTTCTGCTTTATTGCTATCTTTATAGAAATTTTGCTGCGAGAGTGCAAAAGATGAAATTGCAGGGGAATGGTTAAAAGCAAAAACCAATACCGGAATGGTCAACCAAAGTGTCGTTAAAAAATCGCCTGTTGTCGGCATCTGTTTTAATGCCGCACCATTCCATTCAGGAATAAGATAAATCGATAGTCCAAATAAAATAAAGACTAGCGGATAAACTAACCAAGCGGTGATTTTTAACATCACTTGTTCACTTAATAACATCACACCAATCATTGCTGCAATTAAGATAAACGATAAAATCACTCTAGGTGGTGCTGTTAGCTGAAGTTGGTTTTCAATAAAAGAACTAACGGTATTGGTAATCCCCACCCCATAAATTAATAAAATCGGAAAAATCGCAAAGAAATAAAGCAGTGTAATTAATTTACCTGCTTTATCGCCAAAATGTTCACGCACAACTTCAGTAATATCACTCCCTTCATGCTTTGAAGATAGTACAAAACGTGTTAACCCACGGTGTGCTAAATAAGTCATAGGCCCCACTAATAAGGTCATGATAACAAGTGGATAAAATCCTCCCATACCGGCATTAATCGGTAAAAATAAAACCCCGGCTCCAACTGCTGTACCAAATAAATTAAGCACCCAAGTTAGAGAAAAACGTTGAGATGGCATAGCCATAATAAGTCTCCTTGATCTAGTAAATTAATTTAAAACAGCAATATGCTACGCCTTTATAAAAACAAAACAATCAGATTATTTTGATTATGTGAACTCGCTAGCAAAGTTAATAAAAATAGTTTTTTATACGAACAATAATCCGACAAAAAGTTAAATATTTTACCTAAATCAAAGAAATAAAGCATTTTATAATGTATATATAAGCAATTTATAAACAATAAAAAAATCTGCTTCTAAAAAGTTAAAAAGTCTAATCACTCTTCAACTTCTCAAAAACAGATTCAATTAAGCTAGTAATAAAAGAGTTTAACCGCTTTATTCCGGCGAAACTAATGGAAAGCCACCCAGATCTTTCAATCGATTGACCATTGCACAAAACAATTCGGCCGTTTTTTCCGTATCATATAACGCAGAATGTGCTTGGTGACCATCAAAAGCAATTTTAGCCATTTGGCATGCTTTGACTAAAACCGTTTGTCCATACATAAAACCGGCAAGACTTGCGGTATCAAACATGGCAAAAGGGTGAAACGGATCACGTTTAGCATTAATACGCTTCACCGCAGCTTGTATAAAGCCTTGGTCAAAAGCCGCATTATGAGCAACTATCACTGCACGCTGGCAACCCTGCTCCTTCATTGCCTTACGAACCATTTTAAACATTTCGGGAATCGCAATATTTTCTGCTACCGCACCACGCAGTGGGTTATCAATATCAATACCGTTAAACTTCAGCGATTCGGGGTTAATATTCGCTCCTTCAAAAGGCTTGATATGGAAGTGGCATTTCTGATCAGGCACTAAATAGCCTTCCTCATCCATTTTCACCGTAATCGCCGCAAGCTCTAATAATGCGTCTGTCTGTGCATTTAACCCTGCTGTTTCAACATCAATTACTACAGGCAAGTAGCCCCGAAAACGATTTTTTAATAATTTATAATCGACTTGTTCCGCTGTTTTTTCCATCTTCTTTTCTTCATCAATTTAAACTACAAGCGGTCTGATTAGCGAAAATTTTTGCAAATTTTCAAACAAATCCGACCGCTTGTCACACAACCATGTGCAAAAATTAGTTACCTAATGCTGCTTGTGCGTTTTTATTTTCAATAAATTCAATTTTATAACCGTCCGGGTCTTCTGCGAATGCAATAACGGTTTTGCCCCCTAAAACAGGGCCCGGCTCGCGGGTAATTTTGCCACCGGCAGCACGTATAGATTCAATAGTGGCGTAAATATCATCCACACCTAATGCAATATGACCATAAGCTGTGCCCAGTTCGTATTTATCCACACCCCAGTTATAAGTTAACTCAATAACAGCACTTTCACTCTCATCAGCATAGCCCAAAAATGCTAAAGTGTATTTATATTGCTCATTCTCACTTCTACGCAATAAACGCATCCCTAAAACTTCAGTGTAAAATTTAATAGAACGCTCTAAATCGCCCACACGTAACATAGTATGTAAAATTCGCATTTCTTATGCCCTCTTGAAGTTAAAAAACGGCTATTATTATGGCATAATCTTGTCCTAAAATCATTTTTCTTTAAACCTTTTGGGATTATTTATGGCTCACGCTCACGATACGCCGTCAAAACTTGAAATTGCTACCCATGCGGCTCTGCCAATGGTATTAATGCTATTTATCGAGATGGCTTTAAATTTTTACGCTGCACCAACAAATTCTATTTTTATTTCACCTTATTTATTAGCTATCTTCATTACCGCTTTAATCAGCTTTATTGTGCTATGGAAAGGGGAAATCTGCCGTGGGCAAAGTAGCCGCTTAACCTTTATCCTGCCTTTCTTGCTGATTTTTGCTATCGGTAACTTTATTTATTCAATAGGCTTTACCCCTAAGCACAATCCACTTGCTATCGCTAACATTGCGGCGATCTTTTTATGTTTAATTTACTTCCGCCTACCGCAGGATGAGAGCCTATATAACACCTTAATGTATTGCGGATTCGCTATTGTTACTGTTGGCATTATTCAATACCTCGCAGTCTATTGGTTTGAAATTCCCTCTTTATTTAATGGTATTCGAGCCAACAACTTTGCTCAAATTCTGCTCGGCATTTTACTCGCCGGCTGGTATTTAATGTTAGCAAAAAGTCGTTTAGAAGTTTTCCTAAAATTGTTGGTCAAAATAGCATTAATTGTGCTGGTACTCAATTATTGCTGGACGGCATTCGTACTCTATCAACATCTGCAAATTATGCCTGAAATGTCACTCACCCCATTTGCTATCTACTTTGCAGTACAATTTGTGGTGCTGGCAATGCTCGCGTGGCTACTATTGGGAAAAAACATTAAAAATCCAACCGCTTGGACAGTAGCAACTTTCCTTGCGATTTTATATCCCTTTACTAATATCATTTAATTATGATGAAACGGACATTAGGCATTCTTGGCATTCTCGCGGTCATGTTAATGACAGCGATTGCTGTGCTTATGTCCAGCCCAATGCTCGGCACTACGCTTAATTGGCTTTTACCTAAAGGATGGCAAATTCAATTAACTAAAGGTTTAACCCCTGGCTGGCAGAGGGCATCGTTGCCTTACTTTAAGCTTTCCTACCAAAATTGCCCGCTGATTAGCATGGATAACAGTGCCGTTACTTGGATTAAAAAACAGCATTTATCTATCGAAAACATAAAAGTTGACTACCAATGCTTATCGCAGTTACCACAAACGCAAAGTAATAATTCCGGTACATCACTAAAAGCCTTATTAGCCCTTATTCCCAATGGCGAGGCCAGTATTCATGCCTTAACATGGGTCAATTTGCCTGAAAACTTATCGCCTCGACTAAATGCCTTATTAAGCAAACCTACTGCATTCCATATTGCCTCGTTAAATCAAAGTATTACTGCGTCTTTACAGCAACAAGCGGTCAACTTCTCGGCAAATTTTGCAAATGAACAACTGAATGCCGAATTAACTTACCACCCTAATGAAAAAGAACAACACAAATTAAACTTCTCTGCTCAGCTCAAAGATGATTTAAGCCAACTTCCCCCTAAGCTTTCAGCTAAATACCAATGGCAATTGTCTGATGAAATTATCTCAAATGCGGCCTTACAAAGCGGAACCTCAACCCTAACTTGGCAACAAAATACTGCACAACAACTAGAAGGAAATTGGCAACTTAATTTGGCTGGCTCAGAAAATGATAAATTCGATTTTCCGTTTCTCTTTGACGGGAAAAATCTAGAAATAAAACAGGGGCGTTTTGACTGGAGCTTAATAGAACAATTTCCATTTCACGGTTTTATTAGTGCTAAATTCACCCCCGAAACATTGCAGTTAGAGAATATGTTCCCAATAAAAACTGCGGTACGAATAAGCCTGCTTTCCCAAAATAGATGGGGAAAAGGCAATATCGTGATTTCAAGTGAAGGAGGTGAAGTCAATCAAGAAAGCTTAACACTACCAATACGATTAACCGGGAACATTAAACATGGGAATTTTATTTTATACAGTAGTATTCCTTTAGATTTACAAGGTAAATTTGACGATCTAAGGCTAAAATTTCTGCCTTCTTCTCTACTGCGACTTACCGGCAAAGAGCGTTACTTAACCATTGAAGATTTACGTTTTCCACTTGCAGGATTACAAGTCGATAAATACGGCATCCACGGTCGTTTATATGCCATTTTAAAAGGCGAAAGCCCCGACTTTAAAAATATCAACTTCCATTTAGACGGCTATGCGAATAATTTTAAAGCCGGAGCATTAGATTTCTTCCAAAATGCCCCACAGCTTGCTCTCCTTCAAGACAACTGGAGCTGGAGAATTTGGGGAAATTCCACTCTCAAAGCCTTTAACAGCAAAGTTAATTTAAACGGTCGGGGGCAATGGCATAAAAATAGTATTCAGCTTACTGAGTTTAAAGGCAATCTATCCGAGATAAAACTGGATGACACGATCATTCCAAAAACAGAATTAACTCTAAATGACACAATCAAATTTGATACTACACAGAACACACTCAAGGGTGAAATCAAATTAAAATCGCCTGAGATCCGTTTTAGCTATGGCGGCAATCTACCTAAACCTGAGGCAAAATTAGCGTTTAACGGTCGGACCGAAAATCTCAATTTTAAAGGTATTATTAATACAACCGAACTAGGTCCGCTAAAGCTCTTTGCTCGCCGCCAATTAACCGAACAATCCAGCCAAATTGTCGGTAAATTGTATTGGCCGGAACAATCAGCACGTGGTTTTCAACCACTTTTTCCGTTTCGAAGCCAATGGATTATCAAACAAGGAACGATTCGAGGAGAAACTGCTTTTAGTGCCAGCATAAAAAACGGCTTAATCGCAGGTGGGCATCTTGCTATTCGAAACGGGGGTATATCTTTGCCGGATGGTGAGGCCACAGGTATAGAGTTTGCATTGCCTTACCGCTATCGAGACGGACATTTTCATTTTGGTGTCAAAAAGCCTATTGCAGTCAACATCGCACAAATTAAATTAGGGGATTTAGCACTAGATAAGATTTCTATGAAAATCAACGGCTACTACCCTTATAACAAAACCAAACCGTTAAATTTAAATGAATTAACCTTTAAATTATTTGGTGGAAACCTCAATATTAAACACTTTTCCTTGCCACAAACAGAACTCGCATATTTAAACTTAGAACGAATTGATTTCGAAGAGCTACTTAATTTTATACAGTATCAACAAATTGATTTAAAGGGAAAAGCAAACGCTACTTTACCATTTTGGTTAAGCGGTAAGCCTTGTTATATTTGCGATGGACTACTGACCCAAGCACAAACCTCTTATTTAACTTTCACCCCCGAATTACTGGCTGCAATGGGAAATAGCGGCTATACCGAACAAATTTTGCTACACTTAGTAGATAAAAGTACAATCAATGATTTTCGTAGTCTTATTAATGTCGGGCCGAGTGGGGATTTAGTGCTGGACGGCAAATTAAAATTATCCTCAAATCAAGGGAAATCTAAGGTAAATTTAAATTATAATCACCGAGAAAATATGTTTGATTTATGGGATTTGATTAACTATGGTTCTCAGTTTGAACAAAAACTGGAAAATTATCTCTATCAAAAATTGGAAAAATAAAACATCACGGATAAAGAATGAAAACGAGCCAATTTTATTTTGCAATATTTTTAGCAAATTTGACCGCTTGCACGCCCAAAGTGCAGTTGGAAACTCCTACTGAAGGCATTACGATTAATATGAATGTAGTGGTTGATCACCGCATTGATGTGAAAATGGATGAAAAATCCAGAGCGGTGATCAAAACCGGTGAAAATAAAATAAAAGATTAACTAAAAACGACCATATGGTGATCTTTAAATTGCTGATAAAGATCGAACAGTTTTTCTCCTGTGGGTAAAATTAAATCAGGGGTTAAGCTAAACAGCGGTACAACTACAAATTCACGGTTTTTCATCTCAATATGCGGTATGGTTAAACGCTCGGTTTGAATCTGCTGATTACCGTATAAAATAATATCCAAATCCAAAGTACGCTCCCCCCAACGGCGTAAACGAACCCGCCCTTGTTTCTGTTCAATACTTTGTAATTTATCCAATAAATCCGTTGGCGATAAATCAGTATCAAATTTTGCTACCGCATTCACATAATCGGGCTGATCTTGCGGACCAACCGGCTTTGAGCCATAAAACGGGCTAATCTCAAAGCGAGTTGCAAAACTTTTTAAATTTTCGACCGCTTGTTTTAGTTGTTCTAAGGGATTATTTAGGTTTGAACCTAAGGCAATATAAACTGTTTGCATAACTTTTCCTATAAGGACGAAAGGTTTTTCGACCATATCCTTAAATTTTATTGGGGCAAAAAATATTTTGCCCCAATAAAATCATTCTACTTTAGCCGCTTTTGACTTTTTCCTAAACGTCTTGCGGCGGCGTTTTTTCTTTTGTTCTGCTTGCACGCTTGGTAAATGGCGGACAGATTTTAACAACTCATTGCGTTGTCCATCATTACTGAATTGATATTCATGCCACCAGGCAGATAACTCAACTAAGTCTCCCCCTTCAATTTCCGCACGCATAACCAATAAATCAAAACCGGCTCGGAATTTAATATGCTCTAGCGTTTGTTGTGGGCGATTTCCACTGCGTTTCATCATTTGGAATTGCAATGACCAAATATCTCGAATAACCGCAGTATGACGGCGATGCAACGCAATAGATTTACAGCTTTCTGCCAATACATCATTTGCTGCTAACATCATCGCATCGTGGCTGTTAAAACCACCTTCATTTTTAAGCTGTTCCATTTTTTCACGTAGTGGATACCAAAGCAGTGCCGCAAATAAAAACGCAGGGTTAACCGGCAACTTATCAGCAATACGCTCATCAGTAGAAGTTAATGCTTTTACAATCATTCGCTCAGCATTAGAATCTTCTTTTTGAGTAAAAAACGGAATAAGCACAGGAAATAAGAAATTTAACAAGCCATATTCCCGTAGTAACCGGTAAGTTTTAAGCCCTTCTCCCGACTGCAATAATTTTAACGATTCATCAAATAAACGAGCAGCAGGTATATTAGTTAACAAAGGAGCCATCTCTCGAATTGGAGAAGCTGTTGCTTTATCTAAAAACATATCTAACTTCGCCATAAAACGAATAGCCCGTAGCATACGCACCGGATCTTCTTGATAACGTACCGCCGGCTCTCCAATTAGTGATAATTTTCCGGCTCTTAAATCTTCAATACCATTGAAGAAGTCAAAAATTAAGTTACGTTTTGTATCATAATATAACGCATTAACGGTAAAATCACGGCGTTCGGCATCATCTCTTAAGCTGCCGTAAACATTATCACGCAGCAACATTCCTTCATCACTTACTTTTGATATTTTATCATTGCTATGAGAATCGTGACCGGCTCTGAACGTGGCTACTTCGAAAATCTCACGTCCATACACAATATGAGCCAAACGGAAACGACGACCGATTAAACGACATTGTCTGCCGAAAATACGCTGTATTTCTTCCGGACGAGCGTTGGTTGCAATATCAAAATCTTTTGGTTTTTTCTCAAGTAGTAAATCACGAATACAACCACCCACCACATAAGCTTCGTAGCCGGCTAAGTGTAATTTATCGACAATAGAAAGTGCATTTTTAGGGAAACTCTTCGGACTGATACCATATTGTGAAGCATTTGCCGTGAATTTTTTATGTAAAAGATGAGATGGTACATCTGTTTGATGCCCTTTAACGTTTTTTTTCGCACTTTGTTGTCTGGTCAATTTAGGCGTTGAGCGTTTAGTACGGATTGGTTTTTCAACATTCTCCGCCTGTTTCACTCTTGATTTCTGCTCATTTTCCTGTGTTTGTTTTTTAGACTTGGAAAACAACGACTTAATATACTTAAAAATAATACACCTCAAAATAGTAAATGCCTCTTAAAAAGAGGCATTATGCAAAACTGATTATAAACCTAGCTGCTTCTCACGAATTTCAGCCAATGTTTTGCAATCTATACATAAATCAGCTGTTGGACGTGCTTCTAAGCGTTTAATACCAATCTCTACACCACAAGTTTCACAGAAACCATAATCATCATCTTGAATTTTATGCAATGTTTGTTCAATTTTTTTCAATAACTTGCGCTCGCGATCACGGTTACGTAATTCTAAACTGAACTCTTCCTCTTGGCTTGCTCGGTCATTTGGATCAGCAAAGTTAGTCATATCCTCTTGCAGCTGGCTCTTTGTTCGTTCCGCTTCATCCATGATTTGGCTATGCCATGCTTTAAGAATTTTTGTGAAATGCTCACGTTGAGCTTCATTCATATATTCTTCATCTTTTTTCGGCTCATAAGGTTTAACACCGGCTAGTGCTAATAAACCTAGAGATGTGGTTTTAGCCACTTGAGTCATAGATTATACTCCTTGTTCAGAATTTTCATTGTTGGAATTATTATCCCCGAATACGAACTAACTTCCTTGTAATTTCACTATACGCGAAAATCAACATCTTCGGGCTTTCATAATAACGGCGGCTATAAATAACACAAAATCGCCTAACTAATCAAATGAATTTGCAAAAAATTTGCATTAAATTTCATTTATTTGACTTCATTCAAAACAATAGCCGAATATTATTCGGCTATTGTTTTTTTGTTCCCACCCTATTAATTTAATGAAATTACCAACTTTTTGACCACTCAGAAAGCCACTTTTGAACCGTTTCAGGCGATGGTTGGCTAAATTCTAATGTTTTGTAAGTTGGCATTTTTGCAAAGGCTGCATCAACACCTTCACTTAACACAGGATTCATCACATTATGGTATGAGATAATACGCTGTGATTCCGGTGTATGCAAAAAGTTCAAAAATTGATTGGCTAATGCTTTTTGCTGACTGTTTTTTAAGATAGCTGCATTTTCAACTTGTACTAAATGCCCTTCTTCAAAAGGTGCTGCCACATATTTATCGGTATTTTCATGCCATTGATGATATAAGGGCGAAGTAGTATAACTTAATACTAAATCAGATTCGCCTTTTAAAAAAGCACCGTAGGTTTCAGACCACCCTTTACCAACAGTTACCGTGTGTTTTGCTAAGCTTTTCCAAGCATTTGCTGTTTCATTTCCGTAAACTTGATTCATCCATAATAGAAAACCACGTCCAACACTGCTGCTTCTTGGATCTTGATAAATCACTTTTAAATCTTGGCGTTCAACCAGTTCTTTTAAGCTTTTAGGTGGATTTTTTAATTTTTCTTTATCATAAATAAACGCATAAGAACCGGTATCATAAGGGAAAAATATTTTGCTCTTAATCTCTAGAGGCGTGTTCACCTCAAATTCTGTAAACAGTCCCGATTTTTCCGCCTCAAGCTGTAAAAAGTTATCAATACCGACAACCACATCCGCTTTCGTTTTACCGCCTTCTAAACGTACACGATTAAACATCGTAACACTATCACCAAAAGGCATAAATTTTACATCACAGCTACACACTTTTTCGAAGTTTTGTTCTAATTTTGGTGCAGGGCCGTATTCAGAAGCAAAAGAACTATAGGTATAAACCGTTAAGGTGGGTTGCTGGGCAAAGGCTGTCGCAGCCAAAAATGCCAGCGAAGATACAGTAAATTTCATAACGTTTCCTTCTAAAAATCAATAAATAGAAGGATTTAAGAATGGCAGTTTGCTATCTCAAATCCCTACGCTGATATTAATCAGATCAGGTTCTATGGGTCTTTCTCAGCCACAAGCGGTCACAAAAAGTATCGCTTTTTGAACGTTGGCTTTGCCAACGGCAGCGAAGCTGTGAACAATCCTTACAAAGGATTGTGAATACATTTTGCAAATTTTTTACTAAAAATGACCGCTTGTAGCACCCCAATGAGAACGCTGCCATTGTAAAAAGTTTATCTATAAATTTCAACTTTAGGCAAACGTTTGCCATTTTCTAAAAAAATCATTATACTACTGCTCTAGTCCAAACAAGGAACTAGAAATGAATTACCATACACTCACAAAAGTAAACTCTACAAAGCTGCGCATCGTTTTTCGAGGTGTGGCTCTTTTATTATTCATTTCTTATTTTTTAAAAATCGCTTTTATAAGCGATTTTTTTATTCTCTATACTTACGTTTTCAAACAAAAGCGTTTATCACCCCAAATTTGCACATTCAATATATAACACAGAGGAATAGCATAAATGAGCCAATTGATTCGCACCCTAAAAAGCCATATTCGTGATGAAATTATCAAAAAAGGCGGCTGGGTTAATGCACATGCTCACGCTGACCGTGCGTTTACAATGACACCTGAAAAAATTACTGTCTACCAAAATGCTAATCTTCAGCAAAAATGGGATTTAGTCGATGAAGTAAAACGAAATTCTAGCGTTGATGACTATTATCGCCGCTTTTCGCAGGCTATTGAGTTAATGATTTCTCAAGGAGTTACAGCATTTGGTACCTTTGTTGATATTGATCAGGTTTGCGAGGACCGAGCTATTATTGCAGCTCACAAAGCCCGAGAAGTTTATAAAAGTGATATTATTTTAAAATTTGCTAACCAAACCTTAAAAGGCGTGATTGAGCCAACTGCTAAAAAATGGTTTGATATCGGCTCTGAAATGGTGGATATGATTGGAGGCTTACCGTACCGAGATGAATTGGATTACGGTAAGGGATTAGAAGCAATGGATATTTTAATGGATAAAGCAAAATCTCTTGGCAAAATGTTGCATGTCCATGTTGATCAATTTAACTCGCCAAAAGAGAAAGAAACCGAGCAACTGTGCGATAAATCTATCGAACATGGTATGCAAGGGAAAGTAGTTGCTATTCATGGTATTTCGATCGGTGCACATCCAAAAGATTACCGTAAAATGCTTTACCAAAAAATGCGAGAAAGCCAAATGATGGTGATTGCCTGCCCAATGGCGTGGATTGATAGCGGCAGAAAAGAAGATCTGCAGCCGTTTCATAATGCATTAACACCGGCAGATGAGCTCATTCCGGAAGGAATTACCGTTGCAATCGGTACAGACAATATCTGTGACTACATGGTGCCACTTTGTGAAGGCGATATGTGGCAAGAACTCAGCCTACTCTCTGCAGGCTGCCGCTTTACTAACCTAGAAGAAATGGCGAATATCGCAAGTGTTAACGGTAGAAAGGTTCTAGGGTTAGTCTAAATATTTCTCAAGTAAAAAAGAGTGAGTATTTTAAAATACTCACTCTTTTTAATATTGGCTATTTTCTATATTTACCGGCCATAGCTTGGTAAACAGCATTCTCATTAGCAAGAATCGCATATTTTGCATTTAAAATAGCAAGCTGCGAGTTACGTGCGGTGTTCATTGATGTAATCCAATCACGGAATTCGGAAATTCCTTGCTCATAGCGATTTTTATAGTATGAACTGATACGTTTGTCATGCTCATGAGTATCTTGCAAGGTTTTTAATGTGCTTTTTGCTTGTGTGTAGCTGTAATAATAACGATCAATCTCATTTAATGCTGAGGTAATTTTCTGCTCATAATTTAAACGAGCTGTAACATAATCAGTTTCTGAGATTTTTACATTATTCTTGACACGATTCCAATCTAAGAAAGGTAAATCCAATTTAATAAGACCATTACCTACAGGATTATCCGCCAAGTTACCTAAATTTTTCGCACTACCTGTAATTGAACCACCAATAGTTAAGGTTGGGAACCAACTTTTCTCCGCTGCGGTTAAGGTTTTAAACGCACTTTGTAAACGTTGTAATGCCCCAACCACATCCGGACGATTTGCAATAGCTGAAACCGGCACATTTAAATCAATATCTTGTAATTTCACATTCATAATATTCGGATAACGAATATTAAGCGGTGTGTTTGGCTGAATATTTAACAAATTCCGCAATGTCTGTTCTGCCACTTTTTGCTCAGTACGTAATTTAACCACATTATTTCGTGCATTTAATACGGCTTGTTGAGCTTGATCCACCGCTAAACGGTCGATAACACCTGCATTTAATTTATTATTTAAAATACGACTGATTCGCTCATAATCTCTAATACTATCTTCCGTAAGACGAATAGCATCATGGTAATAAGCCAAATTATAGTAAGTCGTCACAACAGAGTTAATAATCGACAAACGAGTCGCTTTTAAATCTTCAATCGTTGCTTTATGAGTCCACTCAGCTGCACTCGCGGTATCCGCCAAACGCTGCCATAAATCAATGGTATAACTCAAATTAAATGCAGCTTGAGCTGCAGTGTTTGAAACACCGGTTGAAATATTATTTGAAGTTGAACCTATACCTTTAGCCGCAGACACTGTGCTAGAAGCACTAAAAGTAGGAACTAATGCAGCCCCAACCAAATTGGCATTATAAAGTGCCTTATTAACCGCAATACCACTTTTTGCCAAATCAAGGTTATTTTTAATCGCGAGATCAACAATACGATCTAATTCTGTATCACGATAACCTTGCCACCATTGTTCATTGATTTGATATTGTTTGGTGATTTCTTCATAACTTTGATAGGTATCTGTTGCTTTTTGCAACGAACCATCACGACTCATATTCCCGGTTGTACAAGCACTAACTGCTAGTGCAAGTACTACGGAGAATGCTAATTTAGAGAGTTTCATTACGCTTTCCTTATTTAAATAAAAATAACCGTCGTATTTTACGCAAAAATATTTTCACTTACCAGTTAAAATGAACGATTGTTCATTTAATTATTTAGCAGTTCACCAATCAGATTTTGATAGCGAATTTTCTGACTCTTTAAGCACAAACGCTCTGCCATTAAAATCGATTTCAATTCAGCTAAAGCCTGCTTAAAATCATCGTTAATAATTACATAATCAAACTCATCATAATGGCTCATTTCTGACACAGCTTCCGCCATCCTCTTTGCAATGGTTTCTGTCGAATCTTGTCCACGCCCAATTAATCGTTTTTCTAATTCCGCTTTTGAAGGCGGTAAAATAAAGATAGTTTTCACATTCGGCACTTTTTCACGAATTTGACGTGCGCCTTGCCAATCAATATCTAAAAAGACATCTATACCTTGTTCAAGGCTACGTTCAATCATTGGCAATGAAGTACCATAGTAATTACCAAACACCTCCGCCCATTCTAAAAAATGCCCTTTCTCAATTAAACGCCTAAACTCATCATAGGTTGTAAAATAATAATGCACACCATCTTCTTCTGCAGGGCGAGGTTGACGTGTTGTGTGAGAAATAGAGAGTTGAACTTCAGAGCGGGGTAAATCTGCCAATAATGCATTAATTAATGATGATTTTCCTGCGCCACTCGGTGCTGAAATAATATAAAGATGACCTAAACTCATTTTAAAAATCTACAAAACAGGTAAAAATAATGGACAATTTTCATTGTCCATTACACGATAAAATTACTTGCGAGCAAGCGGTGGAACAAAGGTAATACCTAAATCCCAAGGTTGCTCAATCCAAGTTTCTTGAGGAATATCAATCACATAATCATCAACAAGCGGAGCACCATGTGGTTTAGCAAAGACTGTTACAAAACGAGCTTTCGGATACATTCTACGAATTTCTTTTGCTGTGTTGCCGGTGTCCACTAAATCATCTACCACAATAAAACCTTCACCATCAGTTTGGGCCGCATGCAATACTTTTAGCTCACCTTGCTTGTCGTGATCATAACTTGCAATACAAACTGTCTCTACGTGGCGAATACCCAATTCACGAGCTAAAACAGCAGCAGGGAACAAACCGCCACGGCTTACTGCAATAATCCCTTTCCATTGGGAAGCAGGTAATAAATTCTCCGCTAACTTACGGGCATGCATATGAAACATATCCCAAGTTACCACATATTTTTCATTTGTGTATTTTTCACTCATAGAAACAACCTAATATAAAATGGGGATTAACCCCTGAATATAAAAATTGCGTTAGGATAACCCGAAAATGCTTTTTTCGCCATCATTTCATTTAATTTTTTGTCTAAACGCTCACACAATTGCACACTTAGTACAAAAAACACTCACAATTCCCATGCCAACTAAAATAATTTTTCCAATATGAAAGGGAATACCAAACACAGCAATCCTTACTAGCTTAAGCATATCCAACTCTCTCTGGAACCCTCGTCATCAAGTACTTTTTTCATTTTTTAGGCAATTTTTTCATCCATTTCCGTTAAATTAATCTACAATAGTAAATGTATATGCCGACTTAAATACAAGCGGTCATTTTTTCGCAAAATTTTACAAAGGAGTTATCTATGTCTGAAATTTCAACTCTCGCCCCTAACCTGCTCTGGCAATGGTTTGATAAAATCTGCTCTATTCCGCATCCGTCCTATCATGAAGATGAATTGGCTGAATTTATTGTTAACTGGGC
>NZ_CP016614.1:0-12500 GCF_013377255.1 Mannheimia granulomatis | reverse complement strand
TATCGAAAGAGAAGCTCCTGATCGAAGCCCCAGTAAACGGCGGCCGTAACTATAACGGTCCTAAGGTAGCGAAATTCCTTGTCGGGTAAGTTCCGACCTGCACGAATGGCATAATGATGGCCAGGCTGTCTCCACCCGAGACTCAGTGAAATTGAAATCGCCGTGAAGATGCGGTGTACCCGCGGCTAGACGGAAAGACCCCGTGAACCTTTACTATAGCTTGACACTGAACATTGAATTTTGATGTGTAGGATAGGTGGGAGCCTTTGAAGCATGAACGCTAGTTTGTGTGGAGGCGTCCTTGAAATACCACCCTTTAACGTTTGATGTTCTAACGAGGCGCCCTAATCGGGTGTTCGGACAGTGTCTGGTGGGTAGTTTGACTGGGGCGGTCTCCTCCCAAAGAGTAACGGAGGAGCACGAAGGTTTGCTAATCACGGTCGGACATCGTGAGGTTAGTGCAATGGTATAAGCAAGCTTAACTGCGAGACAGACAAGTCGAGCAGGTGCGAAAGCAGGTCATAGTGATCCGGTGGTTCTGAATGGAAGGGCCATCGCTCAACGGATAAAAGGTACTCCGGGGATAACAGGCTGATACCGCCCAAGAGTTCATATCGACGGCGGTGTTTGGCACCTCGATGTCGGCTCATCACATCCTGGGGCTGAAGTAGGTCCCAAGGGTATGGCTGTTCGCCATTTAAAGTGGTACGCGAGCTGGGTTTAGAACGTCGTGAGACAGTTCGGTCCCTATCTGCCGTGGGCGTTGGAGAATTGAGAGGGGCTGCTCCTAGTACGAGAGGACCGGAGTGGACGCACCCCTGGTGTTCCGGTTGTGTCGCCAGACGCATTGCCGGGTAGCTAAGTGCGGAAGAGATAAGTGCTGAAAGCATCTAAGCACGAAACTTGCCTTGAGATGAGTTCTCCCCGACTATAAGTTGGTAAGGGTTGTTTAAGACTAAGACGTAGATAGGTAGGGTGTGTAAGCGGTGTGAGCCGTTGAGCTAACCTATACTAATTGCCCGAGAGGCTTAACTATACAACGCTCAAGTGTTTTTGACAGAAAGCGAAGAAACTAAACAAAAGAAACTAAACAAATCAACTCAGAATAAACAGCTTGTTTCGAATTAAAGGCAAAAGCCGAAGAAAGTAAAGAACAAACAAAACAATTTAGAAAGACAAAAGTAAAGACGAAGAAAGTCTGAATCATCGAAGATTTTCCTGATGTCGATAGTGCTGTGGTGCCACCTGAATCCATACCGAACTCAGAAGTGAAACGCAGTGACGCCGATGGTAGTGTGTGGATTCCGCATGTGAGAGTAGGGCAACATCAGGCTTTATTTACTTAGCCTATTTGATGAGTAGGCTAACTAAATAATAAAAGAATTTTCTTAGCAACAATAGTGCTGTGGCTCCACCTGACTCCATTCCGAACTCAGAAGTGAAACGCAGTAACGCCGATGGTAGTGTGGGGCTTCCCCATGTGAGAGTAGGGCATTGCTAAGTCCTTATTCGCGGAGCGGTAGTTCAGCTGGTTAGAATACCTGCCTGTCACGCAGGGGGTCGCGGGTTCGAGTCCCGTCCGTTCCGCCACTTATTAATAAGCGAGTTTTCACTCGCTTTAGTGCTAGATAAATATAGAAAAATTTTAGGGGCGTAGTTCAATTGGTAGAGCACCGGTCTCCAAAACCGGGTGTTGGGAGTTCGAGCCTCTCCGCCCCTGCCATTATTTTAGATAATCTCCATATATTGCGGAGCGGTAGTTCAGCTGGTTAGAATACCTGCCTGTCACGCAGGGGGTCGCGGGTTCGAGTCCCGTCCGTTCCGCCACTTA
The DNA here is from genome assembly GCF_013377255.1 of Mannheimia granulomatis. Lineage (NCBI taxonomy): Bacteria > Pseudomonadati > Pseudomonadota > Gammaproteobacteria > Pasteurellales > Pasteurellaceae > Mannheimia > Mannheimia granulomatis. The sequence continues at coordinate 10,669 of NZ_CP016614.1, read as the reverse complement.
TATTTCTTATGAGAACCGATTAGTACAAACTAATCGGTTTTTTTGTTTTTATAGCCCAAAGTTTGCTAAAATTTGCAAAATTTCTTTTAAATTTAACCGCTTGTATGGCTGAACTTGATCCTATTATTGAACAATTCCTTGATTCTCTATGGCAAGAGCATGGTTTGTCTGAAAATACCGTTGCTTCATATCGTTCGGATTTGGAACGTTTTTCTGACTATTTTACCCAACCTAAGGCTTTTCTGTCGGTAGATCATATTGATTTACAAGGCTTTCTTGGAGAGCGTTTAGAGCAAGGTTATAAAGCAACCAGTTCTGCTAGAATGTTGAGTTGTTTGAGAAAATTTTTCCGTTTTTTATATCTTGAAAGTTATCGTACAGATGATCCCACGCTTACCTTAATATCACCGAAAAAAGCTGCGCATTTGCCGAAATCATTGAGTGAGGAGCAGGTGATGGATTTATTGGATTGTCCGAATACTTTAGACCCTATTGAGTTGCGTGATAAAGCGATGTTAGAGCTACTCTATGCGACAGGTTTGCGTGTAACGGAATTAGTTTCGCTTTCAACAGATAATCTTAGTTTAAAGCAAGGTGTGGTTCGGATCATCGGTAAAGGGGATAAAGAACGTCTTGTTCCACTGGGTGAAGAGGCTAATTATTGGATACAGGAGTTTTTCCAATATGCTCGCCCTATATTACTGAACAATCAGCAGTCGGATGTTGTGTTTCCAAGCAGACGAGGGCAGCAGATGACAAGACAAACCTTTTGGCACCGTATTAAATATTACGCCAGCCTGGCAGGTATTGATGGTGATAAACTTTCGCCGCATATTCTACGTCATGCTTTTGCTACGCATTTAGTGAATCACGGAGCGGATTTGCGTGTGGTGCAAATGTTATTAGGACATAGTGATTTATCAACCACCCAAATTTACACTCAGGTAGCAAAAGCCCGTTTGAAATCGATCCACAAAGCCTTTCATCCGAGAGGTTAGGAAAGGCAGGTGATCAATTCATCTTGCCAGAAAATAAGCGGTGTGCGATCTCGCTCCCAAGCAGGTACACCGTAAGCTTGCCAAATTTTCTTCATCTCTTCCCGATGGGGGTTGCCGTAGCATTTTACTTTACCTTGTTGTCCGATAATGAGAGAAAGGGAGGAATCGGCAAGCTCAATCGGTAATAACAAGCGGTTGTTTTTTCCGTTTTTTTTGCAGATTATCTCTTGATTATGGCGAATAATTTTGCCGAGCTGATAGGGCAATTCCACCTCTGTTTCTGTACTCAATACCATTTCAAAAGGTGGGATAGCTTTTAATTCTTCGGTAATAAAAATCGCCTGTTGATAACGTCTAAGCACTTTGTCACCCATTTTAAATTGCGGGTTTTTATCGGCTTTTGCAAAAATTAGCTCAAAAATAACCGCTTGTAATTGGGCTTTGCTCGGCATTGGCACACCGCATTTTTCTAACCATAAACGCACAAGTTGCTGCTGTTTAGCGAGTGAAAAATCGGCAAAACCAACGATGGATAACTGCTGTTTTTCTCCCATTCTTTGCTGGAGTTCATCGCTTAACAGTTCTTCAATCAAGGCTTGTTGTTCACTGCAATGTTGAGCTGAACGAACCACCATTTCGTTAAAATGTTGCCAACGTTGATTGAGCTTAGGCAGAATTTCATTTCGCAAAAAATTGCGGTCGAAACGGCTATCGGCATTGCTTTCATCTTCAATCCACCTAAGTTTATGTTGGGCGGCATATTCGGCTAATTCTGCTTTGCTGAAGTTTAATAGCGGTCGAAAAACGGTAAAATTTTGCAAAAAACTGACCGCCTGCATTGCAGATAAGCCTTTAATGCCGCTGCCTCGTTTAAGGGCAAGCAGAAAGGTTTCCGCTTGGTCATCTAAGTGGTGAGCGGTAGCAATCACTTCATTTTCGTTTAAATGTTGCTTAAAGGCTTGATAGCGTGCGGTTCTTGCACCGTTTTCAATGCCATTTGATTTATCCACGTCGACTTTTTGCAAAATAAAAGGAATATTTAACCGCTTGCAGTATTGTGCACAAAACTCTGCCCAATGATCAGCGTTCGGGCTTAATCCGTGGTGGATATAAATTGCTCGAACTTTAAAGCTGGTACGAGAGAAAAGGTGAAGAAGTGCTACGGAATCCATTCCACCACTTAGGCCTACCAGAAAACAGTTTGTATTCGGCAGGTACGTTTGGCATTGTGTTTGGAAGTGGTGGAATAGACTCATCTTATTTACCAATGCAGAAAGAACTGAAGATGTTACCTAATAAATCATCTGAGGTGAATTGCCCTGTGATTTCACTTAACGCATTTTGCACCATTCGCAGCTCCTCTGCCAGCAATTCGCCGGCGAAGAATTGGGTAAGCTGAACGTGACCTCGCTCTAAGTGGGTCGCAGCAGTTTCTAATGCTTGTAGATGGCGTCGGCGAGCTAAGAATCCACCTTCCGTTGAGCTTTGGTAGCCCATCGATTTTTTAAGATGATCACGCAATAAATCAATGCCGACTTTGGTTTGAGCAGAAAGACGAATCATGGTGAAATCGTCCACCTGAATTAAGCCCTCCGACTCGCCGGATAAATCCACTTTATTGCGAATCACAGTTACGGGGATATTTTTCGGCAGTTTTTCTAAGAAATCCGCCCATTCGCTACGGAATTGATCCGCTTGTTGTTCGGTGCTATCAATCATTAGCAACACATGGTCTGCTTGGGCGATTTCATCCCATGCTCGTTTAATACCGATGCGTTCGACTTCATCGCCGGTATCACGCAGCCCAGCAGTATCAATAATATGCAACGGCATTCCGTCAATATGAATATGCTCACGCAGTACATCACGGGTGGTGCCGGCAATGTTGGTGACGATTGCCGCTTCCCGTCCGGCTAAGGCGTTGAGAAGGCTGGATTTTCCGGCATTTGGGCGACCGGCAATCACTACTTTCATTCCTTCACGCAGAATTGAGCCTTGCTTTGCTTCACGGCGAACGCCGTCTAATTGGTTGATAATTTCATTTAATTTACTCTCAATTTTACCGTCTGCTAAAAAGTCGATTTCCTCATCAGGGAAATCAATAGCAGCTTCCACATAGGTACGGAGGTAAATAACTGAATCTACAAGCTGATTGATCTTATTGGAAAACTCGCCTTGTAGTGATTTTAATGCTGAGCGTGCCGCTTGTTCGCTGGTGGCATCAATTAAATCGGCAATTGCTTCTGCTTGAGCGAGATCGAGCTTATCATTTAAAAAAGCTTGTTCGGAAAATTCACCTGCACGGGCAATGCGAATGCCATTAACTTGTAAAATTCGCTTTATCAGCAAATCTAAAATGACTTGACCACCGTGGCCTTGTAGCTCCAATACATCTTCGCCTGTAAAAGAGTTTGGTGCTTTAAAAAATAATGCAATGCCTTGGTCTAGCACGGTGCCGTCTTCATCTTTAAACGGTAAGTAATTTGCTAAGCGAGGCTGTAGTTTTTTACCTAATACTGCCTCGGCAACGGTTTCCGCTAATGGGCCGGAAACCCTTAAAATGCCAACGCCTCCGCGACCAATCGGTGTTGCTTGTGCAACAATGGTATCTTTCATTTTTTGTCCTTAAATTTAGTTTACAAGCGGTCATATTTTCAAAAAATTTTGCAAAAACTATGCCACTTTTGATAGCCGCTATGATACCGAAACCAAGCGAAAAGGTAAAACAAAAGGCGATTGCTCCTTTTTCGCTGAAAGAGTAGAATAGCCGCTCTTTATTTAAACAATTCAATCCTCAATTTCATGTCTTTAGAAAAACTGTTACTTCTTCGCCGCTTTATTTCCACCACCGCATTTTTTTCAATGCAGAGTGTTTTTTTCTTTTATTTGAAAGGAAAAGGGTTAGATAACGCTCAAATTGCTTTTTCGCTTTCGTTATTGCTGTTTTGTAATCAAGCATTGGCGATTCTTGCGGGTATTTGGGGTGATCGTTATGGTTTGGCGAAAATGATGTTGTTGGGTTGTTTGTTAGATGTTATCGCCTATATGCTGTTTTTGGCTGCCGATAATTACCTGATCTTGCTGATGGCAACCACCTGTTTTGGTTTGGGGAGTTGTTTATTCGGCACCAACGCCAGAGCTTGTTTGTTAGCTATTGCCGGCGATGAATATGCTGCCAAAACGCGATTACAGGGAAAATATCTGAAAGTGACAAGTATGTCTTCCATGCTTGCTCCGCTTATCATTATTCCGTTTATAAAATTTGAGATGATTGAAACGTTAATTTGGATCTGCTTTATTTTAGAAGCCGTTTTATTTGCTTTTATGATAAAGCCTTTCTCTTCGGTAGAGGGGGTAAGTGGCGGTGTGAAATTTCGTTTGGCTCAAATTAAGGAAATCATTACTAAAGATTTTTTGTTTGCTCATTTAATGCTATTCGTGCCGCTGAGTGTGGCATCGTCTTATTTTATTATTTTCCCTTATTTGTTTGATAAGGTACTAAATGCCCCTGAGCATTCGCCGATTGCTTTGTTTATCAACGGTGTTTTAACTGTGAGTTTGCAATCTTCTTTTTCTCGTAAGATTAATTTAACGAAAAAACAGTTAATTTGGGTTTCACCTTTGCTCGCTCTGGCCATTATTTTACCTTGGTTTATTGCGGTAGAAGCAGCAACCTTAACTGCTGCTTATATTTACACTGTTATTTTTACCGTGGTAGAAGTCTTTGCTTTAACCGCAATGGCGAATTTATTGGTGAAATTTGACAACGGCAAAAACCGCGGTTTTATTTTTGGTTCATCCCGTTTGATTCTATCCATTACCACGGTAATTACAATGAATTTAGTGCCGGTGATTTTCTTGGTATGATGATACAAGCGGTTGTTTTTTAGCGATTTTTTGCATTTATACTACCGAAGCAATTGATTTTTAAGACGGTTTTTTTATGGTAGTAGTCCTGAAATCCAAAGCCTCATTTTCAAACTTAAGTAGCTGGTATAGCCTGTAGTATAGTGGCGAATTTTACCGTCTTGGATAATTAAAATTGTCGGTGTGGCTTGAATACCCCAGCCTTGAGAAAATTCACTGTTCGGATCGTTAATAGTAGCAAATGTATAACTGTTTTCGTTTAGATAAGTTCTCACTGCGGTATCATCACCGGATTTAAGTGCTACTCCTAACACTTCAGTACCGTTTTCGGATAGCTTTTGGATATTGGGCGATACAAATTTGCAATAGCTGCACCAACTTCCCCAAAAATAGAGCAGCATTGGTTTGCCGCGACTTAATTGGGCAATAATGTTCGGCTGTTTGTGAATATCGTATAGTACTTTTTGCTCAAATTGTGGTGGTGCTGAGGGTGATCTGTACCAATCCGCCATAAAGCTGAGAATGATAAATAAACTGCCGTATAAAAAAATATTTTTGAGAAATCGGGTAATGAGTGATTTTTTCTGATTCATTAATAGTTTCGTTGTATTAAATGTCCAAAAGCCCTGTGAGTTGAATTCACAGGGCTTTATGATTTTTAGCCGATTATAGAATATCTAATAATTCTACTTCAAAAATTAAGGTTGCGAATGGTGGAATTGAAGCACCCGCACCACGCTCACCGTAAGCAAGCTCTTGTGGAATGGTTAAACGCCATTTTGAACCAACCGGCATTAATTGTAACGCTTCTGTCCAACCACGGATTACACCATTTACCGGGAATTCTGCCGGCTGACCACGTTTTGCTGAGCTGTCAAATACAGTACCGTCAATTAATGAACCTGTGTAGTGTACGCGCACGGTTGAAGTTGCAGTTGGTTTTTCACCGGTGCCTTCGGTTAAAATTTCATATTGTAAGCCGCTTTCGGTTACCACAACGCCTTTTGCTTTTTTGTTTTCTTCTAAGAATGCTTTGTTTTCCGCATCAATTGCTTTGAATGCTTCCGCTTGAGCGGCTTCTGCACGCTGACCCAATTCTTGTAATGCTGCGGTGACTTCGTTTAGGTCGATAGCAGGTTGGTTGTTGTTTAATACATCATAAATACCGCGTGCAACAGCTTCTGCGTTTACATCCATACCGCTGCCTAAAAGTTGCTGCCCGATTTGTAAGCCGATACCGTAACCGCCTTTTGCTTCTACTGAGTCTAATGCAACTGAATTGAAATCTAATGCCATTGTTTGTTCCTTTTTTGTGTAAATACGTTGAGTATTGAATGAATACTTTCCAGTTATGGGGGCAGATTTGTGAAATACAAGGTGGGGAATGATCAAGCGGTCATTTTTTTGCATAATTTTGCGAAACTATGGCATGAACCGGAAGAATTATGTGTAGGGGAGTGTTAACTCGCCCGATAACCAAAAGGCAAATTACCAAATAAATCAAAGGGCGGGTTTTAACCCGCCCCTACCATTTTTAGAATGTTAAATAAGGTGCAATTTTCTCAATAGTTGCATCGCCAACACCCGGAATATTGGCAAGTTCTGCCGCATTTTTAATTTTTCCGGCTTTTTTACGATATTCCACGATCGCTTTTGCTTTCACTTCGCCAATACCGGCTAATGACTGCAGTTGTTCTTCGCTTGCCGTATTGATATTTACTTTTTGTGATTTTTTTACTGTACCGGTTTTTTCTGCAACGGTTGCTTTTACCGAATTTGTTTTTTCAGTTACTGTTGTTTTGGCAGAATTTAAGGTTTCACGTGCGGTCGCTGCTTTTTCAGTAGTAGCCATTTTCGCTGAGTCCATTTTGGCTTTTACCGTTTCTTTTGCCGAGTCGGTTTTTGCTTTCATACTCTCTTTCGCTGCTTCTGTTTTTTCAGCGGCAGAATCTTTCATTGACTCAGCTTTGTTTTTTAGGCTCTCTTTTGTAGCAACGGCGTTCGCTTTAGCCTCATTAGCTTTTTCAGCTACAGTCGCTTTTACTGCAGCAGCCTTTTCAGAAGTGGCTGCTTTGGTTGCATTCATTTGTTCAGTTGCATTTGCTTTAAGTGTTGATAATGAGTTATTACTTTCTGCCAATGAAGTTGCTGAAACTGTCATTGCTACACCTAATGCTAATAATGTTTTTAATGCTTTCATTTAAAATCCTTAAAATAAAAAAGAGGGTAAATTATTGAAAAAAACTATATTTTAAGACTTTACCAATTTAATAAAGTTCATTGAATTTACAATTAACTGCGGACAAAAAAGCAAGCGGTTATTTTTACTAAAAAAATAACCGCTTGTATTGTTGATAGATTAGAGTAATAGTGCACTGCCCCATTTGATGATGTCGAAGAAGAATTTGTTATCATCGGTGGCTACTTTCTGGCCTGATGCTTTGCCTTCTTGAGCTTTTTCATCTTCAATCATTCCGCTTTGATATTGTCCTTTCACCACCGCTAAATCATTTTTTGCGTTAGCACGCAAGGTTGCACATTGTTTTTTCGGTAGTGCTTCAACCGTTTCATTGGTTTTCAGTTTTTTAAATAAATATTGAGCATAACCCATTGATTTTTCATCATTTTGGATAATTTTTACATACTGCTCACCAATGATCTCTTCAAGCGGATAGAAAAACACATATTGCGAGAAAATGTAAGAATCTTCTTTTGAAAAATGCTCTTGCTGAATTCGGGTTAAATTGGGGTAAATACATTGTTTCGCTTGTTCGCTTGCGATTACCCATTTTTTTGCATCGGCGTCTGCAAGCACATAATCGGCATTGGCAAATTCGCCCGGAAATGCGGTTTCTATTTTTGTTTCTTGGGTGGTGCAAGCCACCGTTAAAAAGCCGGTAGAAAGTAATAATAGTTTTCTTAACATGATTAAACCTTATTAGAAATAGTTTGCGTATTCTAGCAAAAAATTTAGGCATTACTAGTTTACCCGGTGGTAAATTTTCTGTGAAAAAACACCGCTTGTTTGTTCCATCTTATGAATCTGTTACACTAGCGGCAATGATTTCTAGCGGATTAACTGACTGATGACACAAGATTTTTCGACTCATACGCCAATGATGCAACAATATTTGCAACTTAAAGCTCAAAATGCGGACATTCTTCTTTTTTATCGAATGGGCGATTTTTACGAGCTTTTTTACGATGATGCAAAAAAGCAGCTGCGTTGTTGGATATTTCTTTAACCAAGCGTGGGCAGTCGGCGGGTGAGCCGATTCCAATGGCAGGTGTGCCGTACCATGCGGTTGAGGGATATTTAGCGAAATTGGTTGCATTGGGGGAATCGGTAGCAATTTGTGAGCAAGTTGGCGACCCTGCCACCTCCAAAGGTCCGGTTGAGCGGAAAGTCGTGAGAATTGTAACCCCCGGCACGGTCAGCGATGAGGCTCTTTTACCTGAACGTCAAGACAATTTAGTGGCGGCAATTTATGAAGAAAAAGGCGTGTTTGCGATTGCCACCCTTGATATGACTTCGGGCAGATTTTTAATTAGTGAATTAGCAACGAAAGAGGCGTTATCGGCGGAACTGCAACGTGTGCAGCCTGCGGAAATTTTGTACCCTGAAGATTTCTCGGCAGCCTCAATTTTGAACAATTACAAAGGCTTACGCCGCCGTCCGGTGTGGGAATTTGAGCTCGTGACTGCTATTCAGCTGTTAAACCGCCAATTCGGTACACAAAGCCTTGCCGGATTCGGAGTGGAAAAAGCCCTTGTTGCCCTTTGTGCTGCGGGCTGTGTGCTACATTACGCACAAGAAACACAACGCACCGCCTTGCCACATATTAATGCAATTCACCTTTCCCAACACAGCGATACGGTGCTGTTAGATGTTGCCACCCGTCGCAATTTAGAACTTACCCAAAATCTTGCCGGTGGTACGGAAAACACGCTTTCTGATGTGTTGGATAAATGCGTGACCCCAATGGGAAGTCGTTTATTGAAACGTTGGATTCATCAACCGATTCGCGATTGTGCAAATTGCAAGAAAGGCAGCAAACTATTGCTTCGCTCATTAAAAATCAGCGAATTGAGCTATTGCAGCCGTTATTACAACAAGTCGGCGATATGGAGCGAATCTTAGCTCGTGTCGCATTGCGTTCGGCACGTCCGCGAGATCTCACTCGTTTACGCACAGCGTTAGCTCAATTACCTGAAATTGCAAAAAATTCACAAAATTTAACCGCTAGTCTCGATAAATTATTGGCTCAAATTGCGGATTTTGGTGATCTACACGCTTTACTTGAGCGAGCAATTATTGACACGCCACCACAGTTGATTCGAGATGGTGGGGTGATTGCGGAAGGGTATAACGCTGAGTTGGACGAATGGCGACAGCTTTCAGACGGCGCCACGCAATATTTAGAGAATTTGGAAATTCGCGAGCGTGAAACCACCGGCATTGATACGCTGAAAATCGGTTTTAATGCGGTGCACGGCTACTATATTCAGATTTCCCAAGGGCAGGCTCACAAAGCCCCGATTCACTATGTTCGCCGTCAAACGCTTAAAAATGCCGAGCGGTATATTATTCCTGAGCTGAAAACCTATGAAGATAAGGTGCTGAAAGCCAAAGGGGCTTCGCTCGCACTTGAAAAACAGCTTTATGATGAGTTGTTTGATTTAATGATGCCGCGTTTGGGAGAATTACAGCTTGCCGCATTGGTGCTGTCAGAATTGGACGTACTGACTAATCTTGCTGAGCGAGCAGATAGCCTCAATTATGTTTGCCCGACTTTCAGCCCAACGCGTGGGGTGAATATTAAAGGCGGCAGACACCCAGTAGTTGAGCAGGTATTAAAAGATCCCTTTATTGCCAACCCGGTTTTCCTCAATGCTCAACGCCATTTGCTGATTGTTACCGGCCCGAATATGGGAGGTAAAAGTACCTATATGCGACAAATTGCCTTGATTACTTTAATGGCGTATATCGGCAGTTTTGTGCCGGCAGAGAGTGCGGAAATCGGCCCGATTGACCGTATTTTCACCCGGATTGGTGCAAGTGATGATCTTGCATCAGGGCGTTCGACTTTTATGGTGGAGATGACAGAAATGGCGAATATTCTTCACCAAGCAACCGACTATAGTCTCGTGCTAATTGATGAAATCGGGCGAGGGACTTCTACTTACGATGGCTTATCGCTTGCATGGGCGTGTGCGGAATGGTTAGCGAAGAAAACCCAATCTCTCACGCTTTTTGCCACTCACTATTTTGAATTAACCAGTCTTCCGAATCAGCTTAAAGGTGTGGCAAATGTGCATTTAGATGCAATGGAGCATAACGATACCATCGCCTTTATGCACACGGTGCAAGAGGGGGCGGCAAGCAAAAGTTATGGCTTGGCGGTAGCAGCGTTGGCGGGCGTGCCAAAACAGGTCATTCAACTTGCTAAGCAGCGCTTGGCTCATTTAGAGGAAATTTCTCAGCAAACCAGGCAAGCAAATGAACACCCACAGGCGGATTTACTTTTTACGCCTGATTTGCAAGAAATTGATGAAATTCCCCCGCTTGTAACGGCTGAAAGTGAGGTGGAAAAAGCCTTGAAATCCATTCAACCCGATGAGCTTACCCCAAAACAAGCATTGGATGAGCTGTATCGATTGAAGAAGTTGTTGGCAAATACATAAAAAACGCCCCATTTATAGGGGCGACTTTATTTGCAAGTAATAATTTAGAATGTATGAGAAAAATCAAGGTATATGCGATTTTTATCATAATTATTGAATGGGTGGTTGCTTTTCACTTT